>JBBDXJ010000113.1:0-35543 GCA_040902445.1 Cyclobacteriaceae bacterium
CATGGTTATGCGGCAAGGCTGGGGCAGCTTATATCAAGTCTTCAGCTTATTGCCGAACAAAAGCCGGATTTTATTATCCCGTCAAGGGGACCCATTATCAACGACCCTGATGCCTCCATTCAAAAGTTGATTCAACAGATTCGTTTGCTTTACCAGAATTATTTATCCATCAGCGCATACCGCTGGTATTATCCTGAACGTATGAATACCCTGTCGGATCATGTTCTTGGTTCCTCTGTTCGTGCTGATGGGATGCATTTTTCTTCATTTATTCAGAAAGATCCACCATCCTGGTATATGCATTTCAGTAATTCCAATCTTGTCTTTGCGGCGGATAGTTCTGCATTTTTGATAGACTGTGGTACCACGACTGCCTTTGAGGAACTGGTAAAATTGAAAGAGTCAGGACGGTTAAAAAGTTTAGAGGGGATATTTGTCACTCATTATCATGATGATCATACAAATTTTATAAATGATGTTGTAAAAGAATTCAATTGCCCGGTCTACGTCACCAAAGAATTAAAAGATATTCTTGAAAATCCCGCGGCTTATCATATGCCCTGTCTGACGACTAACCCAATTCCGGATCTGACTATTATGAAAGACGGTCAGAAAATGTCATGGAAAGATTTTACCCTGACATTCAAATTTTTCCCGGGACAAACGCTTTATCATGATGCCCTTTTATTTGAAAAAAGCAACGGAGACGCTATCTTTTTTGTTGGCGATTCCTTTACACCCTCCGGCATAGACAATTATTGCTTGTTGAATCGTAATTTTCTGGATCCGGGTACAGGATTTCTCCATTGTCTGGATATTCTTAAAAAGCTTCCTCCCAATGTCCTTCTGTCGAACCAGCATGTTGCTCCGCTTTTTGCATTTTCCCGGGAACAATTGGATCATATGACAAATGTATTGCTTGAAAGCAATGAATTATTGAAAGATTTGTTTCCATGGGACGATATCAATTATGGAGTGGATGAGCAATGGGCAAGGATTTATCCGTATGGACAAAAAGCAAGCCCGGGAAAAACCATAGAGTATACAATGAAAGTTTTCAACCATTCAGACGTATCAAAGAATTTTATATTAAAACCCAACGCCCCGGAAGGATTTAGCGTTGAGCCCAATATTGTTTCACTTGTAATTGGAGCGAAAACTGAGGGACAGGGAACATTTAAAATAAAACTACCTGAACAAATCTCACCAGGTGTCTCAGTTTTAACGGTCGATATAAAATTTGATAGTTGGGATCTGCATGAATGGAGCGAAGCTTTAATTGAGATTGTACCTTGATATTTCTATTCAGAAACTTAACAAGGCTTGCTATTAAAAAGTAAGGAGCTCTAAATTAGCTACTGTTGTGCCATTCGACTTAAGGAAGCGCTACCCGACCTTTGATATGTCTGCTGTATAAAATTTAATAAATTGTTACGGTACTCATGGGGGCTTTTATGGGTAATTTTTTTAAAAAATTTATTAAAATTTGTCACGCTTTGAAAACCTGATTCATAGCAAACTTGCGATATAGTCAAGTCTTTTTCCTCCAGAAGTTTACAGGCATGCCCTACCCGTACTTCATTGACAAATTGTAAGAATTTTTTCTGGGTATGTGTTTTAAAATACCGGCAAAATGCATTAATGGACATATTTGCAATGCCGGCGGCTTCTTCCAGGTTTATATGCGATGAAAAATTATTCATAACATATTCGTACACCTGATTTATACGTTGTTCTTCATTTTTATTGTAAATGTTGATATTGCCAACACTGGTAAGGAGTTCATACTCCTCTGTTTCAGCCAATTCATGTAGAACGGAAAATATATCTATAACCTTTTTTAGCCCCTCAGACTGATTTATTTTCAAAAGCAGGCCACTAATACGTGTACGGGTTTTTCCTTTTATTTTAATACCCTTGACCGCGTTTTCAAACAATTTTTTGAGCTTCCATGTGTTGGGGAATTTTAGCACTTCATTTTCCAGCCAGGATTTCCTAAAATAAATAACCAGCGATTTAGCTAATAAATGATTTTTCTCTTCATAATATTCTTTTTCATTATACCATGCGTGGGGTAAGTTTGGGCCCACGAAAATCAGATCCCCTTTTTTAAAGTTTTCTATGTGATTTCCAATTACCCTTTTTCCTGAGCTTTCGAGTACGAAAACCAGTTCATAATCTTTATGAAAATGCCTTTGATTTTTGAAGTAAGGGGTAGTGATCTCCTTAATTAAAAAAGAATCTGTGAGCGTGTAGTCTAAATCGATCAGAAGTGGCTTCATGGGATTCGAATTTATCAAATAATTTTATGTTAAAAAAGTTTTTCTGCCAGTTAGTGAGTTGAATAGATAAAATCTTCTTTTTTGGATTAAATAGTGCTGAAAGCTGCTAAAATAGAGAATACTCCTTCCACTCAATCATTCGAAATTTAACTTTAGAATCAATGTGTAATAAATTGCAGTTAAGAAGTTTTCAACTTTAAATTCTTAATTTATTAAATTAATAAACGCCTATGAAGATCGATTCTCATCAACATTTCTGGATTTATAATGAAGAAGAGTATGAATGGATCAATGAGGATATGATGATGTTAAGAAGGGATTTTTTACCTGGTGATCTTATTGTGGAACTTAGAAAAACCGGATATCGCGGTTGTGTTGCAGTCCAGGCCAGACAGTCCGAAAAAGAAACTCAATTTCTGCTCCATCTAATGGAAAAGAACCCTTCTATAAAAGGAGTAGTCGGCTGGCTCGATCTGCAAGCCAATGATATCGGCGAAAAGCTGGAACAATATGGGAAGTACCCAAACCTAAAAGGCCTGCGGCATATAGTTCAATCAGAACCTGATCCGGAATTTTTGCTGAGGCCCTCATTTTTAAAGGGAATCAGCCTTTTAAAAAATTATGACCTTACTTATGATATTTTGATTTTCCCTCAACACCTGGCTGCCGCGATTAAATTTGTTACAAAATTTCCGGAGCAGAAATTTGTGCTGGACCATCTGGCCAAACCCTTAATAAAAGATAAAAAAAGTTCTCCCTGGAAACAGGACTTACATGCTTTAGCAGTCTTCCCCAATGTATATTGTAAACTTTCCGGTATGGTTACCGAAGCATCGTGGAACTCCTGGCATAAAGATGATTTTTCACCTTACCTGGATATTGCTTTGCAGGCTTTTGGTGCAGAACGGTTAATGATAGGATCTGACTGGCCAGTGTGTCTCCTGGCGGCATCCTATGAGGCGGTTATGGAGATCACCGGGGATTATATCTCTAAACTTTCGAAGGAAGAACAAAGAAAAATTATGGGGACTAACGCCTGTGCATTCTATAATTTATCATAAAAAATTATCTATGGATATTAATCTAAAGGATAAGGTAATTCTTGTAAGCGGTGGTGCAAGAGGTATAGGAAAAGCCATCGTAAGGGAATCTGCCCGTGAAGGAGCCATCCCTGTAATTGTGAATAAGCCCGTCGATAAAGTTTTGGATTTTGAGCGTGAGCTAAAAAATGCAGGACATGAATGTCTTTTTATTGAGGCGGAGTTGAGCCAGAAAGAAGATTGCCGGAAGGCAGTGGATAAGACTTTACAGGTCTATGGAAGGATAAACTGCCTGGTAAATAATGCAGGCAACAATGACCGCGTGGGCCTGGAAGATGGGAATCCTGAAGATTTCATGCGTTCCATTCAAATGAATCTCTATCATTATTATACACTGACACATTTTGCTTTGGAAGCTTTAAAAGTCTCAAAAGGTAATATTATTAATATCAGTTCAGTAACAGCTACTGGCGGTCAGGGTGGTACTTCTGGGTACACCGCTTCCAAAGGAGGACAGCTTGCGCTTACCAGGGAATGGGCAGTAGAACTTTTGAAATATGGCATCAGGGTTAATGCCATTCTCCCGGCTCATGTACAAACTCCCTTGTATGACAGCTGGATAAATACCTTTGATAATCCTGAAGAAAAATTAAGGAATATGGTTAAAAGGATACCCTTGGGTAACCGGATGACCACCCCGGAAGAAATAGCTTACATGGCGCTCTTTCTGGCTTCTGATAAAGCTTCCCATATTACCGGGCAGCATCTGTTTGTAGATGGAGGCTATACCCATTTGGACAGGGCCATTGGCAGTTCATGAGGCCATTAGAGCAAGAAACTAACTTATCCTAATCTCAACCCTAACACGATACATTTATGAAAGCAAAATCTACCAGGCATAACACATGCTGCTCGTTCCGAAGTGGCGAATCAAATGCTGTTTCAGAAAGGACGATTTTACCTTTTGCTCCTCATGATTCCATTACTTACATCAGGCGCTTTTGCACAAACATCAACGGTTACGGGTAAAGTGGCTGCCGAAAATGGAGAAAGTTTACCAGGCTGAATGTAATTATTAAAGGAACTGCTATCGGTCAAACAACCGATGGGGAGGGGAATTACAGAATCAATATTTCTGACAATGATAAAATTCTTGTTTTTCTTATGTTGGATTCCTCTCTCAGGAGATTCCTTTCGGTAACGAAACAGTCTTGAATGTGACGTTGGTCCAAGACAGAAAACAATTGGGAGAGGTAGTGATAGTAGGATACGGAACACAAAAGAAAGTGAATCTGACGGGCTCTGTATCCTCTGTTGGTTCAAAGGACTTAACAGAGAGGCAACAAATTCAGCTAATCTTTTACAAGGGCGGATTCCGGGCTTACAAGTTACCCAGGCAACAGGTCAACCCGGAAAAGACAATTCAATTTTAGAAAAGGGCGGGGAGATTTTACTAAAAATGGAGAGTGAATAAAAATGAACATTCAAAATCTTTTTTCCCCTTGCATCATTCTGATCCTCTCAACGATTCTATCCTGTAACATGGATAAACCACCCACTGATGCGGATGGGCGCCCTCTGATAGTTAAATCTGGAACTATTGATTATGATCTTGTTGAAACAACTCCGGTTGTATTTAAAAATAAGGTTTATCGGTTTGAGTATGTGAGGGAAAATTATTGGGATAATCTGACGGGTGATTCCTTTTTTCGGTTTATCGATCATGAAACAGGAAAGCCGACAAAACCTTTTGCCAAAGGATTCCATCTTGGCAGTGCGTTTGTGTATAATGATACAGTATACGTGACCGCTGTTGATAAATGGGATGGTGAACGGGTCTTTATCTTTGCTTCCCATGATCTTGAAAACTGGGATAGTTGGTTAGCTTTTAACCTTCCTGGTTTTGGTATTTTTAATACCTCCCTGATAAAAGTTGAAAAAAAGTATGTATTAATGTTTGAAATTGGTAAGCCGGAAAAGGAAACGGGAGTGCGTTTTACAGCTCGTTTTGCTACCTCAATTGATTTGGGAAAATGGGATATACTACCTTCAGAATATAATTACTCAAGGGTTCGCTATACAGCACCTCATTGTTTGCGTTATCTGGACGGATATTATTATGATTTTTATCTGGAGGCACATAATGGTTATGAGATGAGGGTTGTTCGTTCAAAAGATTTAATGCACTGGGCCGCCAGTCCTTTAAATCCGGTTTTGAGAGCATCAGATGAGGATAAACAAATTGCAAACAGCAAACTTCCAGAAAAAATACTCCGGAAAATTTGGGATGCTGAAAATATAAATAATTCTGATATCGATTTTTGTGAAGTCAATGGGAGATTGATTATTAACTATTCATGGGGTAATCAAAGGGGAGAAGAATTCCTGGCTGAAGCGGTTTATGAAGGAACATTAGAACAGTTTCTTAAAGGATGGTTCCCTGCCGAAAGAGATATTAAGGCTAACGAATGAATTTGGTGACTGCTTGAAATGCTGATGTTCTTGGTTGGGTAATTAGAGCAAGAACAGCCAACCGGATGCCCATTTGAAAATTAAATTGCATGTGAAATTTTCAAATATTCATCCACAACATCAATTAAAAATATAATCTATACTTACTTTGATATTCTTTGATATTTTGATGATGCATTGTCAGTAACCCTTTTGATTGTTTATCAACCCAAAAATATTTTCTATCAATAGCTTTTTTTTCCTATCCCCGATCTCAGTAGTAAAAATTTGACTGTTCTATCTGGACCACCGCTCTACTATTATGGGATTAAATAGTGCCGAAAGCTGCTAAAATAGAGAAAGCTTCTTAAATAGTTAATCATTTACTTCACTTAGAAAACCAGCGTCTTTGTGCAGTAGGGCGATGTGTGAAAAAGACCGGTATTAGTCTTTGCCTTTAAACTGACTTTCTTTTAAAGGTTCGTAATCAAATTTTGAATCATTTATTTGGATAACTAACTAAATCCTAATCTCAACCCTAACACAATACATTTATGAAAGCAAAATCTACCAGGCATGACACATTGCTGCTCGTACCAAAGTGGCGAATCAAAATGCTGTTTCAGAAAGGACGATTTTACCTTTTGCTCCTCATGATTCCATTACTTACATCAGGCGCATTTGCACAAACGGTTACGGGTAAAGTGGCTGACGAAAAAGGAGAAAGCCTGCCCGGCGTGAATGTGATATTAAAAGGCACTGTAATTGGTGAGACAACAGATGCTCAGGGGAATTACAGTATCAATATTTCTGACAATGATAAAATTCTAGTGTTTTCTTATGTTGGATTTCTCACTCAAGAGATCCCTGTCGGTAACGAAACCGTGTTGAATGTGACGTTGGTCCAGGACGCAAAATTACTGTCAGAAATAGTGGTAGTAGGTTACGGTACTCAGGAAAAAGTTAATCTTACAGGATCAGTTTCATCCGTTTCTTCCAGTACATTGCTTCAACGTCCTGCTGTCAATGCAGCCAATCTTTTACAAGGTCGTGCTACGGGCTTACAGGTTATACAACCAACTGGTTCACCCGGGCGCGATGATCCCAGATTACAGATAAGAGGTTTGGGGTCTTTTGGAGCATCTTCGAATCCATTGATATTGGTCGATGGAATCCTAGGGTCAATAAACAATCTTAATCCAAGTGATATTGAAAGTGTTTCAGTATTGAAAGACGCGGCGTCTGCAGCAATTTATGGTTCAAGAGCTGCTAATGGGGTAATTCTTGTTACCACAAAGCAAGGGAAGAAAGGCGAGTCAGTGTTAGAGTACAGAGTGGATGTAGGGGTGCATACAGCAACAAGACTACCTGATTTCATTTATGATTCATATGAATACATGACCATGTTTAATGCTGCCAAGGCAAGGGCCAATTTGCCACCATTGTATACACAAGCAACCATTGATTTATATAAAAATCCAACAGACAAGGCGCAGTACCCGAGCTTTAACTGGTTAGACTATTATTTCAACCCGGCTACTGTTATTAACCACAATCTCCGGTTTTCCGGAGGCAACGATAAAACAACCTATAGTTTATCCATGGGCTATTTAGATCAGGATGGAGTTTTATCGAGGCCAATGGGGGTACCCTCTTTCAATTATAAAAGATACAGTGCTATCCTGAATCTCAATACACAGGTGAATAAAATACTCAGAGTAGGAACTATAATCAATATGGTAAATAAGAAAATAGTAGAACCCGCCTCCGTTAATAGTGATGTAGTACTTCTTGTTTATCAGGGTGCACCGAACTTCACCCCTTTTTTGCCAGATGGAAGTGGAAGGGTAACTTCTAGTGCATACCCTAACGAAGGGCACAACCGTCCTCCTGAGGCTGACCTTGATCCGGGCAGTAGTCAAAACTCCAACACATATGCCTTGAATTCACAGGTTTATATCGATGTGACTCCGTTTAAAGGCCTGGTTTGGCAGGTAAAGGGCGGTCTTAATTATACTAATGATACCTATAAAAGTCACATTGTGTCTGTTCCGCAGTATTATTTTATAAAGCCTGCTGGTGCGGCTGATTATGCTTATGCTAATGATAGAAGTATCGTCACAGGTTTAATAGACCGGTATACCATAAGTTTGTTACCATCACTTTATTCTACTTTAACGTACGACACAAGGATTGGCACTGATCATACTATAAAAGTGTTGGCAGGATACGAGCAGCAGTCTTTTAAAACCCAGTTCCTGCAAGGAGGAAGAATTCAATTTCCTTCGAAGATCCTGAATCAAATTAATGCCGGATCCCCTGTTGGACAATCCTTGTCCGGTACTGCCACTGAATGGGCGATCCGTTCCTATTTCGGTCGCATGAATTATGATTACAAGAGTAAATATTTACTCGAGGCTAATGTGCGTTATGACGGAAGTTCACGTATCGCTGAGGATAACCGGTGGGGTGTTTTTCCAGGTATATCGGCAGGTTGGAGGCTATCTGAAGAGAATTTTATTCAAAACAAGTTTGGGTGGATTGATAATATGAAGCTCAGGGCTTCTTTAGGAACGCTGGGTAACCAGGAAATAGGTCTTTATCCTTATCAGGATATTTTATCCATTACTGAATATCCTTACGGTTCCCAACTTCAGCCTGGGGTGTTTTTAACCCGACTGACAGATAAAAATATCAAATGGGAATCTACGAGAGTGATTGACGTGGGGTTAGACCTGGACATCTCTAAAAGACTTTTTGGCATGTCATTCGACTGGTTTAAGAAAAACACTTTCGATATTCTGACCGGTCAACCTGTTCCAGGCAGTCTGGGTGTCAGTGGACCAGTAACCAATGATGGAAAATTACAAAATACAGGATGGGAGACAGAATTGAAACATGCAAATCAAATAGGGGCTGTTAGCTATGATGCTTATTTCTTAATTTCTGCTTTTGAAAATAAACTATTAAAAATACGCACCCCCACAAAAGGTGTTAACGAAGAAGGATTGCCTTATGGCTCATACTATATGTATGAATGGATAGGCATCTTCCAAAGCCAGGAAGATATTAACAGCTCTCCAACACAGCCGTTTTTTCCTGCAAAGCCAGGTGATCTGAAAATAAAAGATCAGAATGGAGACGGTGTGGTTAATGCTGATGACCGGAAGACAATAGACGGTAAGTATCCTGACTTTATCTATTCCTTCGGTTTGAATGTTTCCTGGAAAGGATTTGGACTGTCTGCTTTTTTCCAGGGAACGCAGGGAAATAAAATGCCATTGAATGGCTGGGGTATCGATCCTTTTATTCAGGGGACACCACCTACTACCAAATTCAGAAATGCATGGAGCCCTACAAATCCCAGCAATACAGTTCCTGCAGTGTACGATTCGTGGAGTTATGGAGGCGTTGCAGCCTATCCATCCACTTACTATTTACAGGATGCGTCTTACCTGCGCTTAAAAAATGTCAATCTATCCTATACATTGCCTAAACGGATAACGGATAAAATCAGCTCGAAGGGTTTAACAGTATATGTTTCGGGAGACAATTTGCTCACTTTCACAAAATTTGAAGGGGCAGATCCTGAGACACTTTCCGCAACTGGCAGTACTATTGGGGGTTGGGGAAGGTATGCGCAATTCCCTCAGGTTCGTATCATTAATTTCGGTCTTGATGTTAAATTTTAATTAGAAAATATAACATATATGAAAAAGTTAAATTTATTAACCGTTTCAGTGGTGTTAACTACTATTGTGATTTGTATTTCGTGTCAAAAAGATTTTCTTGATAAGAATCCTTTGGATCAGATTTCCAGTCAAACATTCTGGAAAACAGAAGGAGATGTTAATATGGCTTTAGCCGGCTGTTATAGGAGGTTACAGGCTGATTTTTTAGGTTATCGCAGGGTATGGACAGATTGCCTTTCTGATAACGCTTTTGCGCACTGGGGCTATTATGGTATTGCTTCTATGACATTAGGGGTGATAAGTCCCAGTTCCGGCGGTGCAGTCAATGCATCTTACTATCCTCCTTACAGGGGAATAGCCAGCTGTAATTTTTTTCTCGCTAATGTTGAGAAAGCACAAATTAGTGACGAAAAGAAAGCGCTTGCTAAAGCTGAAGTGAGGTTTCTGCGTGCATTGATGTATTTTGATTTGGTGAATTTCTTTGGTGATGTAATCCTTTATAAAGATCTACCTAAAAGTGCTGATGAAGCTAAAATAGCAAAAAGCCCCAAAGCAGAAGTATTGGCATACATTCATGCAGATCTGGATGAAGCTATTTCGAGTTTGCCGGACGTAGCCTACGCAGGACATGCGGTTAAAGGTAGCGCATTGGCAATTAAGGCAAGAGTTTTGTTATACGAACAGAAATGGGCGGAAGCCGCAGGTTTTGCCCAACAAATAATGAGCTCGGGTAAGTTTAGCCTGGCGAATAATTATCTTGGAATTTTTTCTGGTACATCAACGCAACTAAATAATCCAGAAATTATTTTTTCCACGCAATATTTGGGTCCAACTAACCCAACTGCTTTTGTAGAGAGCATGGATGTTGAGATAGCGTGGTACGCATGTATAAATCCATACCAGAATTTGGTAGACGACTATGAATGTACGGATGGTAAACCAATTACGGAATCTCCTTTATATGATCCGGCTGATTTAACTTGGGCTAACCGCGATCCCCGCCTAAAATTGACCATGCGCAACTTAACTGAAGTATGGCCACAGCCTCAAGAAGCCGGTCAAACAGGCTATGTGATGAGAAAGTATATAGATTTTTCTCATGTACCATTTTCTTATTCAAGAACAGACTCTGATCAGGATATGGTATTGACCCGCTATGCAGATGTGTTATTGATGTATGCAGAAGCAAAAAATGAAGTAAGCGGTCCAGACGCAAGTATATATGATGCACTTGATCAGATAAGGAGCAGGCCTGGAGTTAACATGCCGCCAGTTGATCGGGCTAAATATAATTCGAAGGAGTTGCTACGCGATTATATCCGGCATGAAAGGCGAATCGAACTGGCCCTGGAAGGATATCGTTATTTTGATCTCAAGCGGTGGGGAATAATCGGCACTATATTGAATACGCTAAAAAATCCGGCAGGTATTCCTTTGGTTTTTAAATCGGAGCATTACTTGTTCCCTTTTCCACAGGCCGAGTTGGATAATAATCCACAGCTTGAACAGAATCCGGGATATTAAAATCAGAATTCTCCTTTATGACACAGGCTAAACGGATGGATATGACAAACAGCTTAAAGTAGATCGCAGCCGTATTTTATGTTGCTGTGATCCTTAATAGTTTTCGGAAAATAAATTTGAAACAACCGTTGAATCAGCAGTTGGGCATGGTAGAGTAAAATGGACCGTGAGTGAAAACTCAGACGATATGCTTTGGCAGATCGAATATTCAGGAAGAGAAAATATCCGAAATTTCAGGATTGAGATTCCTGTAAGTGCCCTGCAAGCAGCGGCGGTTCGGATACCTGCAAAACTAAAAAAAAGCAACCGGGGCTTGGTCCCTGGTTGTTGATTGCCCCTGATTTCGGACATCTGTTTGTAACGTCAGATTCTGACATACAACTGAAATAGGCTTTTTAAAACCGATGGAAATGGGAAGTCTTGTTACTATGCCCCTAACAGGTTTTAACCGTTTTGATTTGGGTGTTCCGGTTGGCCTACGTCCCGTACCACGTGAGGAAATGGAACATTATACAGAATTTCAACAATTTCTGAACGGAGGTTGCTGTGTGAGCACTACAGCCTATACTCTTGATGCCTTGTATACCGTGGGAATGACCCGGCAAGCCGATATGATTTTCGATGCCATAACGGCAGAAAGAAGGTGTTTTTCCGAATCGTGGTGGATTTCAGAATGGTTTTGTTGACCGCATGGGCTATGGTGCTGAGGTGTTTGACTGAAAAAGGGGCACTGCAGGTTACGAAGGAAACTTAGTTTATTGCTGGAACTTTCTACATTCAATGTTGCGCAAAGAACAGACATCCGTAACTGAATTTTGAGAGCTCATCAAAAATGAAATCTAAATTATTCTTCATATTGGTGAATTAAATAATTTCCTTGTTATGAAACATTGCGCCTGTGTTTTTGTTTTTTCGCTTTTTGTTTTTCCAGTAATACCATGCTTTTCCCAACAACACAAAAGGCCTGAACTTACCAAACTTCCTTTTGCTTTTTCTCAGGTGAACAGAACTCCTATGGAAAGCACGCCTGTGTATTTTGATTCCAGTCTTCTATTGGTGTCCAATCACAGACCGGGTCTGGCAAATGCCAAAGGAGAAAATGCCTATTTATATATTGAGGATCTCCAAACAGGATATGAAATGAATCGTTTTGGAGCAGGGCACACTTTCGTTAGTGCATTCCCGAACGGTACTGAATTGAATGTTTTTGCCCTTGAATTTTCGGATTTTGGTAAAGTCATGAAATCTAAAGGGATTAATCGCTTTGTATCAAGTGATCTAAAAACATGGATTCAGGAAACAGTAATTCTGCCGGAAGTAAATGAGCATTTGTTTAATTCTTCAGTATGTCAGGATAAGAATGGTTATTTGATGGCTTACGAATCTGATAAACCGGTACAGTTTTGTTTCAAATTTGCCCGATCAAAGGATTTAAAGAAATGGGAAAAGATTCCGGGAATTATTTATACAGGAGAAAATTATGAGTATTCTGCGTGTCCTGTCATCCGATACTTTAGTCCCTATTATTATGTAATTTATCTACATGCTCCGCAAAGTGGTCACAATGGGTGGATATCTTATATGTCCCGTTCAAAAGATCTGGTTAATTGGGATCTTAGTTCATATAATCCTGTACTGGAGGCAGAGACCGGAGAAGGGAAAAACAATTCAGATGTTGATTTGATTGAATATAGAGGTAAAACTTATATTTATTATGCTACAGGTGATCAGGAAACATGGGGTACAGTAAGGGTCGCTATGTATGATGGGCCTATGAAAAGTTTTTACGAAAGTCATTTTCCCGATGGAGTGTCTTTTAAAAGAATTTCTGCAAAGCGATAATTGTTTAATAAGATAAATTTGTTTGATGACTACGACTCGCAGAAATATTTTAAAGTTTTTGGGTTTGACCATAGCAGGACAAAGCCTCCCTATTAATATTTATTCAGCAAAAGCAAATTCAGGGGATGCTTAGATTAAATCCGGAGAAGTACAGTGGATAAGTGTCAAAAGTTTGTTCGGAAACCCCTGTAAGCTACAATTGCCCTGGAACAAGGCAGTTGTGCAATCAAACCTAAAAAAAAACAGTCAAATGATTAGCGGGAATATGGCGGAGATCAAAACAAAAGCTAATGAAATGATCATGATTTTTCCTGAAGGACAGAATCTCCGGTCGTGGTCTATCGTCAGTGAAAAACCGTTGACCAATGAAAATGTCAAATATCACTCATCCGGAAAAGCACAATTAGGTCTTCCAAGAATGTTTTAAAAGTAGAACCTAATGTCCTTACCAACTCAATTAAGCTGTTATGAATAAATCAGGAAATCATGGAAAAGAAAACGCAGTTTACTATAATCATCAGTTATGCTGCGTTTTATTTACAATACTTCTTTTTTCCTTGTCAACACCAACTTCTAACGGGCAACAGAAAGCTGAGCATATTAAAATCGACAAAGCATTTATCTCATTTCGTATCGGGACTTCGCAATCGCTTCCGGAAAAGCGTTTTAATGAGCTTCTCGATTTGTTTGACAAATACAAAGGGGTTACTGATGAGATTACTTTTTTTACATCTGTAACGCATGCTCCAATTCCTTTGGACCTATTCAAGCAACGAATGAGGATTTTTAAAAAAAGAATGCTGCAGGCACGTAAAAGAGGATACAAATCCGGTCTTAATATACTAACCACCATTGGGCATCATAACGAAAATCTCGAAAATTCATTAAAAGGAGACTACACAAACTTAACTGATATTGAGGGACAAATCTCTCAGGGGTCTTATTGTCCGAATGATATAAAGATGCAAGAATACATTCGGGAAGTTTATAAATCTATGGTGCTTGCTAATCCAGATTATATCTGGCTAGATGATGATATCCGCTTGGCAGGACACAAGCCAATTTCCCTTACTTGTTTTTGTGATAATTGCCTGTCTATTTTCGAAACTGAAAACGGTAAAAAATATAGCCGGGAGTCGTTTAAGAAAGCTGTAAATGAAAGCCCTGTTCACGAGAAACTTCAACTTCGCAATGCATGGCTACAACACAACCGTAATACAATTGCCCGGTTGTTCACACTTATTGAAACAACCGTTCATGATATCCGGCCCGGTATGCCGCTTGGTTTTATGACAGGTGACCGGTTTTTTGAAGGGTATGATTTTGATAATTGGAAGAAAGTGCTTGCCGGGCCTAATGCTTCGCCTGTAATGTGGCGTCCCGGGGGTGGCTTTTACCAGGATAATAATACCCCTGGATTGGCAGGAAAATCCCATGATATTGGCAGACAGGTTTCTTTATTACCTGGCGAAGTGCATTCCATACAATCGGAAATTGAAGCTTTCCCCTATCAACGCCTGAAAAAAGCGGCAAATATAGTTGCCCTCGAAGCGAGTTCTCACATTGCTTCCGGATGTACCGGGTCTGCATTTAATGTGCTTTCTATGTACGATGAGTCGCTGGATGAGTACGAAGCCCTTATTGCGAAATTGCACAAATCCCGGCCTTTCTTTGATCTGATGACAAGAACACTTGGCCGATCTAAGATCAATGGCGTCAATACATTCTGGAATAAAAATAGTTTTAGTACCGGAAACATTGAGAAAGGCAACTGGTTCAGTTCCGGCAATCCTGTTACCGGGCATGAAATATATGAAATAGGTTTGCCTGCTGCTTATTCGGCAAAGCATGCCTCGGTTATTCTGCTGGGAAAGGATAACATTTATGCTCTTTCTAAAGAGGAAATTGAAAAAATACTTTCCAACGGGGTGTACATGGATGCCGCGACTCTTCAGCAACTAAATGAAATGGGCTATGGAAAGTTGACCGGTTTTGAAGTAGTCGAATTATATAAAGCGGACCGCATTGAAAAATTCACCGGTCATCTTTTAAATGGAAGTTATGCGGGCAGAGAACGCGACAACCGGCAATCATTTTATTATGTGCCTGCTTATACCCTCCGGAAAACTAATGACAATGCTCAAACACTCACCAGTTTGATCGACTATGCTGATAAGGAAGTGGGAGCGTGCACCATGGGAGTTTTTGAAAACAGTCTGGGGGGGCGCATTTGTGTAGCAGGGTATTATCCATGGACTTTCATGGAAAATCTTTCAAAATCAGCACAAATGAAATCTGTTTTTCGATGGTTAAGTAAAGAAACATTGCAGGGATATGTCGCGTCATTTCATAAAATAAATCTATGGATCAGAGAGCCGCAACATGGCAAAATTGCACTGGCTTTCAGCAACTCCTCATTTGATCCTGCTGAGAATGTAACACTCATGTTAAATACAACCAGTAAAACCATTAAAGTGTATGATATGAACAATAAAGAAACCATGATCAGATCAGCGGGACCAGATGGCCCATATCAAAAGTTCGTTATCCCTTACGTTGATCCATGGCAAATGAGATTGGTGCTAAGTGAATAGCAGGTTTTCTCGTCTGCATGCTGAAAATCGAAAAAATTCAGGGCATAATGATTGGTGGATTTGCGGCACGAAAATGCAACTAATGAAAAAATAAAATGATAATTGATGAAAGAGCAACTTTTTAAAAGACTGAAATATTATTGTAGGGAAGATCATAATTGACTCATGTCGGCCTGACTCAGAGAAATTAGTGCCGAAAGCTGCTAAAATAGGGTACACTTTATCATGATCAATCATTTAATTTTAGTTTCAAATCAGTCTACGCATTTGCAGGCTTATCTTAATTAATTAATGAATTAATTAATTAATTACCGTTTAACCGTTTAAAACATGAGAATAGTTTCTTGCATAACCTGATTAACAGGATGGCTGGACCACCTACCAATAATTTATCAAAAATCAAATGATGGGTTTAAACGCCTTATCAAGCTTGCTATTTTTTATTTGAAAATAAAATGAAACAGATCATGATAATAAACCGTTTGTTTTTGCTGCTTATTCTTGGTTATTGCAGCCCCACATTATTTGCTCAAACAATATGGAGCAATCCTATTGTTAAACAAGGTCGGATTGGCTCTCCATTGGTCGAAATTTCTCCCTTTGTATTTAACGACCATCTGTATCTGCTTGAAAACAATCAGCGCTTCTGGGACGTGGCGGGCGCAAAGCCCGGTGATTATTTTCATGAGGATGAAGTGCGCATCCGCGATCTTGAAACAAACAGGATTGTTTCCGTTGCTTTAAAGAATCACGGTTTTGGAACAGTGGTTACCTGGGGTGGAAGAGTGTATGTGTTTGCAGGGGATTACGGAGGAAATAAACCCTGGCGTAACATGACGGAGATCAACATGACCAGTTCCGCCGATCTGAAGACATGGACGAAACCTGTAACCGTGTTAAAAGCTAACGGTAAAGAGTTTTTTTATAATACAGCGGTGTGCCGCGGCAAGGATAAGTTTATTCTTCTGTATGAAACGAATGACCGGACGTGGAAACCTTTTACTTTCCGGTATATGGAATCTGACGACCTTAAAACGTGGAAAGAAATACCGGGAGCCATTTATGGAAAAGACAAATATGTCGGCGGTCCTGCATTATATCATGAAGGAGATCATTACTACACCCTCTACCTCGAAGCGCTGAAAGGTGGATATGAAACCCGGGTTACCCGGTCAAAAGACCTTATTCACTGGGAAGATGCGCCGGGCGACCGGCCGTTTATCACCTTCGATCCCACACACCGCAATCTGCCTTTGCTGAAACCCGATATCCATGAAAGCAACGCTTCGGATGTTGAACTGTGTTACTATAAAGGAAAGACCATTCTCTATTTCACAGGCAGCGATCAGTCTACTGCGGGAGACCTTCAATGGGCTACGTACAACGGTACGCCCAGGCAATTGCTGGAATATTTTTTCGGCTATGCTAAAGAGCAATCCGCCAGACCCCCGGTTCATCAGGGGGATTGGGCACCGGTATTTATCCAGGCGGTAAAGGAAGGTGGCGTGGAAACCGTTTCCGATCCACAAGGCACTGATATCCCTTCGCCTGAAATGCTTGAATTCCAGGAACGACAGCTCGGGGCATTCATTCACTTTGGACTGGCAACCTACGCCAATTCGGAGATGCTCATTGTTCCGGACGCAGCATTATTTAGTCCATCAAAATTAAACGCCGATCAGTGGGTAAAGGCCGCCAAGTCCTTCGGTGCCAAACACGTCGTTTTAACGGTGAAGCACCACAACGGGTTTTGCCTTTGGCCGACGAGGACCACAACATATTCGGTCAAAAATTCTCCCTGGAAGAACGGGAAGGGTGATGTGGTCAGAGAGTTTGTGGATGCATGCAGGAAGAACGGAGTGAAGGTTGGATTTTACGTTTCAGGAGGCGATAAAAGTTTTGGTTGTACGAGCACGCCTGACCCGATGGGGAAAAGAAAAATTGTAGGAGACCGGAATGCGTATTTTCCCGTATACCTGGAGCAGCTGAGGGAGTTGTTAACCAATTACGGGGAAGTATCCTATTTGTGGTTTGATGGCGCGTATGATCCTTTCGGATGGGATGTAAGGAATCCAGAGACGCTGAAAGAGGCTGGAACCAGTTATGGAGACGCCATCGATGCCCTTGTTGAGGATCTGCAACCACAGGCTCTCATCTTTGGCGGAACAAAACCTGATGTGCGGTGGTCGGGCAGTGAGCAAGGGTGGGCGGCTTATCCGATCTGGAATGTGGTTAAACCGGAGGAATGGGCGACCAATTATATTTCTCCGCAACGCAAGGGCTGGATGGCTGTCGAAGCCAATATACATACGCGAAACTCCTGGTTCTGGAAGCCGGGTTCGGACAATACCTTAAGGAGCATCGACTTCCTGACAAAGGTTTATCTTGAATCCATCGGAAGGGGAGCTAATCAGTTAATTAATATGACCCCGGATACCAGCGGACTGATACCCGCAGCAGAAGTAAAAATGCTTGATGAATTTGGCAAAAAAATAAATTCACTTTATGCTTCGCCTCTCGTATCGGCCACGTTTACCAAGCCGACAGATTCCGTAACTCTGAAGCTGCCGAAGAAGGGAAAAGTTGGTTTGATAGAGATCGAGGAAAATTTGAAAAATGGGCAGCACATAAATAGCTATACCGTGGAAGTTTTAACAGGAAAACAATGGAAAGAAATCGCCTCCGGTTCAAGCATTGGACGAAAGCGACTACACATTATTGATCCTGTTGAAGGCGCTGCTGTGCGGCTAAAGGTTCAAGGCGATGAAGGCACTCCGGAGATAAGAAAATTTGCTATTTATCAAAAACAATAGCGCTGTTACCGGTGTGACGGGTGACCGGCTAATTTTTTTCTATGAAAAACGTTTCTTTTGTGCGTTTTGATTTTTCCAGGTTCACCTTTCACTTGTTGGGTACGGCGTTCCTTTTGCTATTTTTCTATTTGTGCAACCTGTCCACTGCCACGGCACAAAAGAGACTTACGAGGGCGGAAAGTTTTTTCGGATTCCATTTTGACTTTCACGCCACTGAAAAAGATAAGGAGCTGGGCAAATATTTTGATACTGACATCCTCGAGGATTTTATCCGTGAAACCAGACCGGATTATATCCAGATTGACAGCAAAGGCCATCCCGGATATTCGAGCTATCCAACCAAAGTCGGTTATTCAGCAAACAGTTTTGTACGAGACCCTATACGCATATGGAGGGATGTAACCAATAAATACAACATTCCACTTTATGTTCATTATTCAGGAATCTGGGACGCCAAGGCAATCCACGAGAATCCGCAGTGGGGCCGGATCAATGCAAATGGTTCCATCGACTCTACGAAAGCATCCTGCGTTGGCAATTATTCGGCTAAGCTTCTCCTGCCGCAGTTAAAAGAAATGATCGACTGGTATAAGATCGACGGCGTGTGGGTGGATGGAGACTGCTGGTCAACAGGCACGGACTATTCAAGGGAAATAGTCAGTAGTTTCCTGAAGACAACAGGGTTAAAAAATGTTCCGCTCTCAGCCTCCGATAAAAATTATAAAAAATGGCTTGAATATAATCGAGTCATTTACCGGAAATATTTGAAAAACTACGTCGATCAACTTCATGCCTATAAACCGGATTTCCAGATAGCGAGTAACTGGGCGTACTCATCTATGATGCCTGAGAAGGTGGATGTAAACGTGGATTTTCTTTCAGGAGATGTGTCAGGTCAGAATGGTTTGTACAGCGCGGCTTATCAGGCAAGGTGTCTGGCTTTGCAAGGGAAACCCTGGGACCTTATGGCCTGGGGATTTGTTCCAATTGATTTTATGGGTGGCATTCACAGTCCGAAATCCCTGGTTCAGTTAAAGCAGGAGGCGGCTGAAGTGATGTCGGTGGGAGGAGGTTTCCAGGTTTATTTTCAACAGAACAGGGACGGCGCTTTCCGCACAGTGGATACGGATGCGATGCGTGAACTCTCCGTGTTTTGCAGGGAACGTCAACCTTTTTGCCAGTACAGTGAAGTTATACCAGAGATCGGGATGTGGTATTCTGTCGCTGGCTGGAAACAACAAACAAATTTGGTATATGGCTGGGGAGGAAATATGGAAGGGATCAATAACCTTCTGCTTGATGGGCGTCATTCGTTTGAAATGCTCATGGACCATCAGATGATGGAGAGAATGAAGAATTACCGTTTGATCATTATTCCCGAGTGGACTCATTTTGATCCGATCCTTAAAGAAAAAGTTCTGCAGTATGTAAGAGAAGGCGGTAACTTATTTGTTATCGGGGCGAAAGCATCTGCATCATTCAAAGAACAATTGAATGTTTCTTTTGTGGAGAGAGATACAATTATGCATTGTAATATTGGTGATCCAGAGGTCGGTGGAATTGCCGGGATAAAAACATCTGTACAAAAAGTATTGTCAAAATCATCAACCCTTGACATTGGACATATTTATGAGCAATGTGATTACCGGTATGCAACGCCTTATCCGGTGGCTACGATAAATCCTTATGGAAAAGGGAGGATCGGCGCATTATATTTAGATATGTCTTCCGCTTATAATATCTACAGAAATCCTGTGTTCAATAAAATATTCAATAATGTAGTTAACAGGTTGTTGCCAGATCCGGCCGTAAAAGTTACCGGCCACGGTCAGTTACATGTAGTATTGGCCCGGAAAAATAACAAACAATTACTTCATTTGATAAATGCTTCGGGACCGCATTTTGACAAGCATATCCTGGCATATGATGAGATAAGTCCCATACGAGACCTGAAGATAAGAATGAAGTGTAACGGGCGGCCGAAATCAGTGAAGCTTCAACCGGATGGAAAAAACATATCGTTCACCTTGGAGGGTAACTACATTGAATTTATGGTTCCATCGTTTGACGTTCATGCTATCATAGAATTGGTTCCATAGCGATATCAGACGCATTTTATTTGTATCTTATTTTGGGGTAACCTGACCATATTTTTGTAAGCTATAATATTTATAGGAAGAAGAAAATTGAATTTTTGAAATAGGGCGAAGCATGAATTCACGTCTGAAAAATTTTTTGGCTGAAAGTAAGGAAAAAGCTTCTGACTTAGAACTCAGAAGAAAGATCAATTTTACGCTAAAGCAATCAGATGATGCTTTTCAAAAGGGTAAAAGGCAGTTTTTTGATTTTGTTGCAGCTAGAAAAAAAGCCAAGAATATAAAATGGAAAGCCATTGAGAGTCTTGACAAATACTTAGAAGAATTTGAATCTAAATTTATCAAAAGTGGGGGAAAGGTTATCTGGGCTGAAAATGCACAGCAAGCCCTGGACGAAATTCTAAAAATATGCAGGGCCAGGCAAGCAAAAACCATCGTGAAAAGTAAATCAATGGTAACGGAGGAGATTCGGCTGAATCAATTTTTAGCGAATCACGACATTGATGTAATAGAAACAGATCTCGGAGAATATATTCAACAACTGGCCGGTGAGCCTCCTTACCATATCGTAGCTCCGGCTATGCATAAAAGCAAAGAGGATGTTGCTCAATTGTTCCATGATAAGCTGCAGGTAGCGCCAGGCCTGACTCCTGAACAACTCACATTGGTGGCCAGAGAAAAATTAAGGCAGAAATTTCAAGATGCCGAAATCGGAATCACGGGTGTTAATTTTATTTTGGCGGATATTGGCGGTATTGCCATAACAGAAAATGAAGGAAACGCTTGGCTTACCGGCAGCTTTCCCAAAACCCATATTGCCATTACCGGCATAGAAAAGGTACTGGCTTCTGTTAATGATCTGGACTTGTTCTGGCCACTCCTGGCTACGCATGGGTCGGGTCAGAATATTACGACCTATAATAATATTTTTACAGGTCCCAAACAGGAAGGTGAAGTGGACGGGCCGGAAGAAATGTATGTGGTACTGCTGGATAATGGACGTACAAATATTCTGTCGGACACGACTTCCCGGGAAAGCTTGTATTGTATTCGCTGTGGGGCTTGTCTGAACGTATGCCCTGTATACAAAAATATAGGGGGGCATGCCTATAAAGCTACATACAGCGGCCCTATCGGATCTGTCATTACGCCATATCTGATGGGTCTGGACGAGTATAAGCATCTGAGCTATGCATCAACCTTATGCGGCAGTTGTACTGAAATATGCCCCGTACATATAAACCTTCATGGGCTCTTACTTAACAACCGACGCAAATCTGTTGCAGAAAAGCATACTTCAAACTCCGAAAAATTGACTTGGTATGCCTGGAAAAAAATTAATCTGAGCAGATGGGTAATGAACATGACCGGTGGAACCATTAAAAATTTTATTATTCAAAAATTATTTAAACAATCCTGGGGAGTCAATAGAGAACTCCCGGTTTTTTCGCGCAAATCCTTTAATCAATTGTGGAAAGACCAAAAAAAATAATTTTGCTTTGTTAAAAATTTATCGGAATGAATAGTTCTCTCTCACGTAAAAATACCTTGAATAGAATAGCAACCGCATTGCGCGAGTCAACTGGAATTCCCTTTGCTGATGAGGATGGTTTTCATTCCATATTCACGCCGGATCAAAAAGATCTTGGAGCAAGATTTGCCCATGAATTTACAATCCATGAAGGAAAGGTATTTTTCTGCTCCGGAAAGAAAGAACTTTTTAATCATCTGAAGGCCCTGGTGGAATTAAAAAAATGGACGAATATAAGCTGTGAGACAACTGTCTTACTAAAAGGCTTTCACTTAGAACGGTTACCTTTTATCAATAAAGGAAGTATGTGTGAAGCTGACGCCGGAATAACCGATTGTGAATGCCTTGTAGCCCGTACCGGAACAGTTGTACTAACCGCCGCCCAATCATCCGGGAGAGTTCTGCCGGTGCGTGTTCCTGTCCACATCGTTATAGCTAATGTGAACCAACTGGTATTTGATATTGGCCAGGCAATAGATCGGATCAAAGAGAAATTTCCAGACCGTTTACCATCCGCTCTTTTCTTTGCTTCCGGTCCCAGCCGGACAGGGGACATTGAGAGAACTTTGGTTGTTGGTGTACATGGCCCGAGGGAAGTATATGTATTCCTGATGAACGATAATGATCTAGCCAATGAAAGGATTCAGTAAAAACAGAATTTGATTAATCCTTAACAATAGCGCATGAAAGTACAGCTATTCATACCTTGCTTTGTGGATCAATTGTTTCCCGAAACCGCTTTCAATATGGTGAAAGTTCTGGAAAGGGTGGGATGCCAGGTAAGCTATAATTCAAATCAGACCTGCTGTGGCCAGCCTGCTTTCAACGCTGGTTATTGGGATGAATGCCGGTTGGTCAGTAAAAAATTTCTTTCAGACTTTGATACCTTTGATTATATCGTAGCTCCCAGCGGCTCCTGTACCGGCTTTGTACGTAATTATTATCACAAGCTGTTTGAAGACAGTGGTCTGCCAATTAATGGAGGGGTAGTTAGATTGAAACAATTTTATGAGTTAACTGAATTTTTGTCAGGTATCCTCCATGTTGTTAATGTAGGCGCTACGCTGAAAGGCGTGGCTTCTTATCATGATGCGTGCGGGGCATTGAGGGAGTGTGGCATTCGGAAAGCGCCTAGAAAACTTTTATCCAACGTGAAGGGATTGGTACTTAGAGAAACAGAAGATTGTGAAGTGTGCTGTGGGTTTGGTGGTACATTTGCCGTTAAATTCGAGCCTATCTCTATTGGTATGGCGGAACAAAAAGTGCACAACGCTATAAAGGCAGGAGCGGAATATATTATATCTACTGATTTGTCCTGTCTTTTGCACCTGGATGGCTATATACGCAAGAAGGGATTGCAAATTAAAACCATGCATATTGCTGATGTATTGGCAAGTGGCTGGTGACCGGGGTGAAATATGGTGCGATATGCGTTCTTAAGGAAAACAAACTTGACAGATTAAAGTATTGAAAGATATATTGTTTAAGAATGTTTTAAATCACTGTAATCTAAGATGAACGTGTCATCGGCAATTGATTTCACTGTAATAGTAGTTTACATGGTTGTCATCGTAGGTGTTGGTATTTGGGTAGTGCGCAGGCAGCCGATGGATACGGAAAAATATTTTCTCGCGAGCCACTCTTTATCATGGCCTGTAATCGGATGTGCTTTATTTGCTTCCAATATTTCAACCATCCACCTGGTCGGGCTGGCAGCCTCGGGCTTTAACGATGGTCTGGTTTGGGGGAATTTTGAGTGGATGGCAGTTTTTACGCTGATATTGCTCGCGCTTGTTTTCTCACCTTTTTATTTCAAAAATAAGATTTCAACCCTGCCTGAATTCCTGGAAAAACGCTATGGGTCTTCTGCACGCACCCTCCTGGCTATCCTTGGCATTCTTAGCGCGCTGTTCATCCATATAGGTGTTAGTTTGTATGCCGGGGCGGTGGTATTTGAAAATCTCTTTGGCGTAAACATTTATGTATCCATTATCACTATTTCAATATTTACAGCACTTTATACTGTGATTGGGGGGTTGCGATCTGTGGTGATCACAGAAACTATACAAACAGTTATTCTGATCACGGGCTCGATCCTTCTCACATTGTTTGCCGTTTTGGCCTTGCCTGACGTGGGCGTAAACAATTGGGCTGATTTAAAAAAAGCAGTTAAACCTGAGCAGTTGAGCATTGTTCCCACGGCAACAAATACCTCAGGTCTTACCTGGGCAGCAATCGTTCTGGGTTACCCTGTTTTAGGAATATGGTATTGGTGCGCTGATCAAACTATTGTCCAGCGTGTATTGGGTGCCAGAACATTGTATGATGCCAAGATGGGGCCGCTCTTTGCCGGGGTATTAAAAGTTCTGCCTGTTTTCATTATGGTGCTGCCCGGTGTATTGGGGTACGTTCTTTTTAAAGATAAAATAAGCACCGCCAACAATACGCTGCCTTTCATGATCACCGCCCTGATGCCTGCCGGCTTGAAAGGGCTCATGTGTGCGGCCCTGTTAGCGGCGCTGATGAGCACCATTGCTTCTGCTTTGAACAGCGCTGCTACCATGGTATCTATTGATATTGTGAAAAGAAATAATCCGCGGATCACCGACAATGAGCAGGTGAAGATTGGCAGGATTGCGGCTGTAGTAGTCATGATCATTGCCATTTTGTGGTCTCCATTTATCGCCCGTTTCAACAGCATTTTTGAGGCCATCAATGTTTTGCTCACGGTAATTTCGCCGCCTATTACCGCTGTATTTGTGCTGGGTGTGTTCTGGAGCAGGGGCAATACACAGGGAGCTACCGCCACTTTTATGGGAGGCTTTACCTTGGGACTTTTGGCATTCCTGGTTGATTTTCCACTGATTGGCGACCATAAAATACTGACCGATACGTATGGTATTTCTTTCATGATGCAGGCCTGGTGGCTTTTTGTACTGTGCACGATAATTTATGTAGTGACCAGCTTGCTGACACCGCCACCCGATATGGCCCGGATCGCTGGCTATACAATGCGTTCTCCGCTTTCTTTTTTGAATTCATCCAGGCATGAAGGGGGTATAAAACCGATTTGGTTTACAGCCTTCCTACTCCTGTTGATGACATCCCTCTATCTGATCTTTAGTTGAAACCATTACTGTAAAAACAAATATGAGAATATCATTCATACTGACTTTGCTCTTCATTGGTTTTATGATGGGGTGTGATAATTCAGCATCCCGGAAAGAAGAGAATATTTCAAAACCACCTGACGAAAAAAAAGATAACCGGAAAATCCAGCGTTATGGTATGGTCATCAGAATCAGGCCGGAAAAGATTTCAGAATATAAAGCGTTGCATGCCAAGCCCTGGCCTGGCGTTTTAAAACAGATCACGGAAAGTAATATCCGAAATTATTCCATTTATCTCAAAGATGATTATCTGTTTGGCTATTTCGAATATACAGGTGATGATTTTGAAGCCGATATGAAAAAAATGGCCAGGGATTCATTGACCCGGGAATGGTGGAAATTGACAGATCCCTGTCAGATTCCACTGGAGACACGGAAGGAAGGAGAGTGGTGGTCAACAATGGAGGAGGTCTTTCATCATCCATAAAATGTAACCTTTGTTATCAGATCCTGCTTTTGCTTTCAGGTATTCTGAATCCTGTATGGCCTAGTTATCCGGTGGGAGAGAAGCTAATCCGGGCTCTCTACCATACTGCTGTCCTGGAGACCTGGAAGAATATGCGTTGGGCATGTTCATTCATTAGGAACCTGTATCCCTGCGCGGAACAGAAATCGGCTGGTCAAGGGGTGATCAGGTACCGGAAGAAGAGTATGACAACCTTTTACACAGTTCACCCGGTTTTTAAATATTTTAATAATTATTATAATACAGAAAAGAAATGGACAACAGTTTAATAATTAAGAGAGTATGTGCCATTGATAAGCGTTTTGATCTGAAAAAGGGTGCCGGGTCTGATTCAGTGAATACCACGCCTCAATATGCTTACGCAGTTTGCAGTTTAATCTCTGATTCAGGCCTTCGGGGAACAGGATTAAGTTTCACGCTTGGCAAAGGCAATGACCTCGTATGTAAAGCTATAGAATATCTGGCGCCATTTATTGAAGGGAAGGAGATTGAAGAACTTATGGCTGATTTTGGAAATACTTTTAACCAAATGGCCAATGCACCGAACCTTCGTTGGTTGGGACCTCATAAAGGAATAGTGCACCTGGCATTAGCTTCCGTTACTAATGCTTGTTTCGATTTATGGGCAAAGAACAGGTCACTTCCATTATGGAAATTAATGCTTGATCTATCCCCTGAAGAATTGGTGAATACATTGGATCTGTCTTACCTGGAGGAAATACTTCCCCGGGAGGAGGCAGTAGGAATGTTAGTGCAGGAAAAATCATCAAGAAAAAACAGGATGAATATTTTGACGCATGGTTACAAAGGTTATGACACCTCTGTAGGGTGGTTTAACTACCTGGACCATCAGTTGCGTGATAATGTAAAGCAAGCCATTGAAAATGGTTTCACGGCAGTAAAATTAAAGGTTGGTTCTCAAGACAAGCTTAGGGATATTAAACGGGCAAATATCGTCAGGGAAACAGCGGGGCCTGATGTAAGAGTGATGTTGGATGCCAATCAGCAATGGAATTTACCACAGGCCATTGAAATTTGCAGGGAGTTATCGAAGATCGATCCATACTGGGTTGAGGAGCCTACACATCCGGATGATATTTCTGGCCATAAAACATTGGCGGATAAAATTCATCCAGTCAAGCTGGCGATAGGTGAGCATGTGCCGAACAGGATTGTTTTCAAGAATTTCCTGCTTTCAGGATCTGTTAGCTTCAACCAGGTGGATACCGTAAGAGTAGGTGGAATTTCAGAATTTATAACGATCAGTTTATTGTCTAAGAAACTTGGTGTACCTGTGGTGCCGCATGTTGGTGACATGGGCCAGATCCATCAGCACCTGGTATTGTTTAATCATATAGCCATGGACCATGAAGCATTATTTCTGGAGTACATTCCACACCTGAAAGAATATTTCAGATTCCCTGTGCAAGTAAATGATGGTCATTACCGCGTCCCTGAAGAGCCGGGAATCAGTGCAGATTTTAAAGAGGAGTAATGGCGTCATTCCCTACACCGACCTGCTATTCCTTTTATATTCACTCGGCGTTTGCCCCGTAACATGCTTAAATATTCTTGAAAAATAGGAAAGTGTTTCAAATCCTGTTTGCCCGGCAATTTCAGTAAACGACAAGCCAGTAGTGATGATCAGGAACTGGGCGCGTTCGATTCTTTTTAACTGAATATAGGCAAGCGGGCGCTCACCCATTTGTTCGGCAAATACCCGTGAAAAATAATCCGCGTTCTGATTAGCTCTTGCAGCCAGATCCGACACCGTAAGGGTGATCTGGAGATTGGACTGGATATATTGGATGGCATTTGAAATTTTTGAAGGGATGACATTTTTTCTTCCGAATTGAAAATGCTCCGATGCCAGGAAGCGCGACAACAATTGTAAAATGATTCCCTGAGTCTCCATGTAAGCAGCAACAGGAAGAAGGTCATTCAACTCCTGAAAACCCTTCAGGATCGGGCCTTTTTCATAATCCCTGGGATTTTCGGATTTAATAAGGCTTCGTCCATAATTAATTTTGAGTAGACGTTTAAAATTGGCAATGTCGATGTGATTTGCCCGAACTTTAAAAATTTTCCTGTTCCATAGAAAGAGCGATGTTCCATCCGTTGACTCTTCCGTAAAATGCAGGTAGTATTGATGCAAATAGTCCGTACAGCAATAATTGCATATCGTAAAACCTGGAATCAGGTATAAATGCCCCTTCTCCAGCAGGTGAGATTGTGACGATGTAGATAGTGTTCCCATTCCCTCATCGATGAAGTACAAGCGATAAAAAGGACTGATGATATTCCGGTAATTCCAGTTTTTGTTCAAATGCACAGCGTCGGCATTCAGCAATGAAAAAGTGAACTTTGAAATAGCCTTATTCATAAAAAATTCAGCTTGGTTTTCTTTGCATAAAATCGGTGCCTTTCTCCGTATCTAAAGGACCTTTGTGAAACTGGATTTAAACTAGCAAAAAAAAAGTCGGATTTGTGCAAATTTTGGTTGCTTTTGTGCAAACGTTTGAACACTAGTAACGATAACTTGGATATTCGAATTACTCATATTATCATGTGCCGATTCTTTTTCTTATTGCTGGGTATTACAGCCCTTTTTTTGGCTTCCTGTTCTCCTGATTTACCCGAAGAAGTTGCCATTGCGTATAAAGATCTTCCGGACGGATTAGATTATAACCTGCACGTAAAGCCGATACTTTCAGATAAATGTTTTGCCTGCCACGGACCAGACAAAGGTAAAAGAAAGGCGGAATTAAGACTGGATATACCGGAGGGCGCATTTGCAGGCCTTCCGGAAAGTCCCGGCAAAGTGGCAATTGATCCTGGTAATGTGGATGGGAGTGAACTCTTTCACCGAATCGTTTCATCAGATCCGGATTACATGATGCCGGATCCGGAATCGCATCACACTCTTTCGGACAAAGAAAAAGCGATTTTGATAAAGTGGATTGATCAGGGTGCAGAATATAAACCCCATTGGGCATTTGTTAAACCAACGCTTCCGGAGATTCCAGAAGTGATCCATGACGAACGGATTGTAAATGCCGTCGATAATTTTATTCTTCACAAACTGGAAGCGGAAAAATTACAACCTTCCGCAGAGGCGCAAAAAGAACTCTTATTGCGGCGTGTTTCACTTGACCTTACAGGCCTTCCACCAACCCTTCAGGAAATAGAAAAATTTGCAAACGACAATTCAGCCAATGCTTATGAAAAGCAAGTCGACCGTTTGCTTGCTTCCCCTCACTATGGTGAAAAAATGGCTGTTGACTGGCTCGATCTGGCGCGTTATGCAGACTCGCATGGCTATACCGTTGACAGGCTCCGCGATATGTCGCCTTATCGCGATTGGGTTATCAGATCATTCAATAAAAATTTCCCGTATGATAAATTCATTCAGTGGCAGTTGGCCGGCGATTTGATGCCGAATCCAACCAGGGATATGATCATAGCCACTGCCTTTAACCGCAATCACCAACAAAACATGGAAGGAGGCATTATCGAAGAGGAATTCCAGTCCGAGTACGTCGTTGATCGGACCAATACCTTTGGGGACGCATTTCTTGGACTTTCGGTAGGGTGTGCCAAATGCCATGACCATAAATTTGATCCGGTTTCTCAAAAAAATTATTATCAGCTTTTCAGCTTCTTCAACAATGTTAAAGAAGCCGGGCAGATTTCGTGGAATAATGCCTTACCGACTCCGACACTCATGCTGCCTACGGAATCGCAGGAGAAAATAGTACGATTCCTCCAAGCCGCCATCACCGATCAGGAGAAAAAAATCGCGCAGTTAAAAAATAATCGGATACACGATTTTAAAGATTGGTTGAATACGGGTGCTTACAGGCGACTTAGCAATGCCAAAATTCCTCGTGCAGGGCTCCTGGCGCAATACAATTTTGATGATGAAACTTTAAGGAATAGTATAAATCAAAAGCAGGCTGGAGTTATGAGACAGCAATCGGGTAATGAAACTCCTGTTTTTGAGAAGGTGCAAACCGGAAAAGCATTGCTCCTGAATGGTGATGTCTGGCTTGATTTAAATCCGGTGGGAGCCTTTAGCAAATCGGAACCATTCAGCATTGGTTTATTCGTCCGCATTCCGAAACAATTAAAGGAAGGCGTAATCTTTCATAAAAGCATATCCGAACGGTTGTATAATTTCAGGGGATATCATGTGTACCTGAAAGACGATAAGCTTGAATTGAGCATGGCCCATACGGCCCCCTCAAATGCCATAACAAAGCTTACCCAACAAATTATTCCCCGGGATAAATGGATTCAGTTAACAGTAACATACGATGGCTCCTCCAAAACCAGTGGGTTCAAATTGCACATGGATGGAAATGAAATGCCGATGGAAACAATGATGGATCAGTTGACTAAAAACATCCTGTTTAAATCCAATGCTGAGCCTGGTTTGCAAATAGGGGCGTGGGACAGAGGGTTCGGTTTTACCGGAGGCCTCGTAGACAATATCGTTGTGTACAATCGTGTGCTTACACAATTTGAAATAAAGATTCTGGGGCTAAGGGCAACCTGGTCTGATCATATCCCAAAATCTGGCCAGGCATTTTCGGAGGAGGCGTTGACTGATTTTAAAGAATATTATTTCTCCGCGATTGACCCCGTACTGAATGATCTTAATTATGATCTGACACAAAAAAGAAGTGCCCTTGCGGATTCTACAGAATCCATTGAGGAATTGATGGTGATGCAGGAAATGCCTGAGCCAAAGAGTACGTATATTCTGGAACGAGGCAATTATGATGCAAGGGGAGAAGAAGTGTTTCCGGATACACCTGAATCCATACTAGCATTCCCTCCAGAACTGCCTCGAAACCGCTATGGATTAGCACAATGGTTGACGCATGAGGATAATCCTTTAACAGCCAGGGTAGCAGTTAACAGGTTTTGGCAGAATTTTTTTGGAACGGGTCTCGTCAAAACGACGGAAGACTTTGGCAATCAGGGCGAATTCCCAAGCCATCCGGAACTCCTCGACTGGATGGCGCTCGAATTTATGCAATCCGGGTGGAATGTCAAAGCATTGAATAAACTCATCGCCATGTCGGCTACCTATCGGCAGCAATCGATCGGAACACCGGAAGCACGTGAGAAGGACCCGGAAAATAGACTGTTGGCCCGAGGCCCCGCATTCAGAATGTCTGCAGAGATGGTGCGCGACAACGCCCTTGCAGCCAGTGGGCTAATCAATAGAAAGATCGGAGGCAAAAGTGTGAAACCCTATCAGCCGGAAGGCCTGTGGTCGATTAATAACGCCACTTACGTGGCGGATACAGGGACTTCAGTCTACCGCCGGAGTTTGTATGTAATGGTGAAACGCGCTGTCCCAAACCCTACACTCGCTACTTTTGATGCTCCATCCCGTAGCTATTGCGTTGTGAGACGTCAGAAAACCAATACACCGCTGCAGGCATTAGTGACGCTGAATGACCCCACCTACGTTGAAGCGGCATGCGTTCTCGGTGAACAAATGGCCAGGGTTTCCAATATTGAAGAATCGATTGGTAACACCTTTAAGAAATTAACGGGTAGAGCCCCTACACAAAAAGAAATGGATTTGCTTTCGGACCTGCAAAAAAGTCAGCTGAAGAATTTTAGGGAGCATCCGGAAAAGGCAAAGGGGTGGCTTCATACAGGTCAGCACGTAATTGACAAAAATCAGGACACCCTATTGATAGCAGCGAATGCTGTAGTTGCCAGCACTATATTAAATGCTGACGCCACCCTAATAAAAAGATAGCTATGTCTCATCATCACGATCCGGAGTTCCGGTTAAACAGGCCAGAGTTTAACGAGCTACACAAAAAGCTTGACAGGCGCAACTTTCTGCTCAAATCTACCCTGGGCCTCGGAGCATTGGCCACCGGATCATTATTGTTCGGCAAAAGTTTTTCTGGCAATAAAGGAGTATCCCTTGCGCAAACTTCGTCGCAGGCAGAGCAGGATATTCTAAGAGCGCTTCCTCACTTTGCTCCTAAAGCCAAAAGAATTGTCTACTTGTTTATGAGCGGTGGCCCATCGCAATTTGAAACGTTTGATTATAAACCTGAACTGTTGCGTCTGGCTGGTCAGAACCTTCCGGATTCAGTGAGAAAAGGCCAACGGCTCACAGGCATGAGCGCGAGCCAAAGTATTTTGCCAATGGCCCCTTCTATTTATAAGTTTAATCAGTGCGGCAAAAGTCAAACCTGGGTAAGCGAGTTACTCCCGCATACCGCGAAGGTTGTGGATGATTTGTGTATCATTAAATCGTTATACACCGAGGCAATAAATCATGATCCTGCGATTACTTTTTTTCAAACAGGGAACCAGCTCCCAGGCCGGCCATCCATCGGTTCATGGATAAGTTATGGATTAGGGTCTGATAATGTGAATCTGCCCACCTTCATTGTCCTGGTTTCAAAGAACGCTCCAAGGGACCAGCCACTTTATGCCAGACTGTGGGGCAACGGTTTTCTTCCGTCTAAACATCAGGGGGTTCAATTCCGATCGGGTAAAGATCCTGTTTTGTTTCTGAATAATCCGGAAGGCTATGACGGTGCTAATCGGAAAGAAATGCTTGAATACCTGACAAAACTGAATCAATTACAAAACGATACGTACAACGATCCGGAAATTGAAAGCAGGATCGCTCAATATGAAATGGCGTACCGCATGCAGACTTCTGTTCCCGGCGTGGTGGATGTTTCAGATGAACCCGATGAAGTTTTTGATTTGTATGGTCCTGGCAGCCGCGATGCAGGAACCTATGCCGCCAATTGCATTTTAGCCCGCAGATTATTGGAGAAGGATGTGAAGTTTGTTCAACTATACCACCAGGGTTGGGATCAACATGGTGGCTTGCCAAAAGGAATTGCACGTCAATGCCAGGACACAGACCAGGCTACCGCGGCATTGATCACGGACCTTAAACGAAGAGGACTGTTGGAAGATACCCTGGTTGTCTGGGGTGGAGAATTTGGTCGCACCGTATACTCTCAGGGTAAACTCACCGCAGATGACTATGGCCGCGACCACCATCCGCGTTGTTTTACGATGTGGATCGCCGGTGCCGGAATAAAATCTGGTTTTAGTTTTGGAGAAACTGATGACTTCAGTTACAACATTGCCAAAGATCCGGTGCATGTACATGATTTTCAAGCTACACTTCTGCACCTGATGGGTGTCGACCATGAGCAGCTGGTCTATAAGTTTCAGGGACGAAGATTCCGTTTGACGGATGTCCTTGGTAAAGTAGTTAATGAAATCCTTGTATGAAAAAAAACGGTATTTATTGCCGACAATAATTCAACACATGCTTTAATGATATTGCTGGACATATTTACTTTTTTGGGGAGACTGCATCCCCTGATCATTCATTTGCCGATAGGTTTTTTACTCCTGGCAATTATTTTTGATGGTATTTCATATCACAAAAAGTATGGATATCTCATTCGTGCTGTCCCATTTACCTTGCTGATTGGGTTTGCTTCCGCAGCAGCAGCATGCGTGTTGGGTTTCATGTTATCGTTTACAGGAGACTACGACGATCAAATATTAAACAATCATAAGTTTTCAGGCATATCCTTAACACTGACGGCAGGAATACTCTATGTGATGACCACCACTGCCTTCAGGAAAATCATCTCTATGCCTCGTGCCCTGTTTTCAGGTCTGTCAATCGCCACTCTTTTTTTGCTCGGGTATACGGGGCACCAGGGCGCTAGTCTTACCCATGGGAACAATTACATCTCATTAGAAACCCTGATGCGCCAGGAACGGGCGAAACCTACGCAGGTTGAGGAAGCCATGATCTTTGAAGATGTTGTACACCCTGTTTTGGAACAGCGTTGTGCTCAGTGTCATCAGGCCGGGAAGAAAAAAGGACGATTGTCGATGGAATCCATGGCTACAATGTTAAAGGGTGGAAAGCATGGGCCTGCTGTTGTGCCGGGAAATCTGACTGAAAGTGAATTGTTCCAGCGGATTGCTCTTGATCCATCACATGAAGATTTTATGCCGGCGGATGGGAAAACACCTCTGACCAAGACAGAAACGGAGCTCATCCGTTGGTGGATTGAAAAAGCCATGGCAGTGGAAGGAAAGAAAATTTCAGAACTAAAAGACTATCAAGCTATCAGGCTTTTAGCAGCTTCTTCATTGGGATTGGGCGGCAAGCCCCATGCTGCATTGGGTTCGTTGACGGGTCAAAAAATAAATGAGAATATACCCGATACGCTAGAGATGACGTTGGTGGAGAACCTCCGGAAAAAGGGATTAGTGGTGCGCTTGATGTCACAGAAACCGGCAATGCTGGATGTTACCCTGCCGCCAGGCTCCGGAAAAACAATGGATGATATTGTAAATGAATTAAAACCCGTATCGAGGAACATCATCTGGCTTAATTTGTCAGGCAACGGATTTACCGAAAATGATCTGGGTATTCTAAAACTGATGTCCAATATGGAAAAATTGCGCCTCGAAAAAAATCCCATTTCGGACGGTATAAGCAATCATCTGGTAGGACTCAATTACCTGGAGGCAGTAAATCTGAATGAGACAAAAATAACTACAGCGTGTGTGAGCAGACTACGACAGAATCCCGCGATCAAACGGATTTATACGTGGAAGTCCAGGGTCGATAACTTGAATAATTTACTCGATTAATTTTAAATACATCTATTGTGCTCAAATGAGCCGGAGCAATTGTTTTTTTAACATTATTTACGTAAACTTTAGTTTCCTATCTTTTTCTAATCGTCAACTCTTAAATTTAAAGTCATGTCCAGTAACAAAGGAGTAGCTTACATTAAACCCGGTGTGGTAGAAGTACAAAAAATAGACTTTCCAAAGCTTGCCCTCGGCGACAGGAAATGTAATCACGGTGTTATTTTGAAAGTTGTAACAACCAATATTTGTGGAAGCGATCAGCATATGGTGAGGGGACGGACCACGGCTCCGGAAGGATTGATCCTGGGTCATGAAATTACAGGCGAAGTAATTGAGGCAGGCAGGGACGTTGAATTCATTAAAGTCGGTGATATTGTTTCGGTGCCATTCAATATCGCCTGTGGAAGGTGCAGGAATTGTAAAGAAGGCAGAACGGGTATTTGTTTGAGTGTTAATCCTGCCAGGCCAGGGGCCGCATACGGATATGTGGATATGGGCGGTTGGGTTGGTGGTCAGGCTCAATATGTCATGGTGCCTTATGCCGATTTTAATCTGTTGAAATTTCCTGATAAGGATCAGGCTTTGGAAAAGATCAAAGATCTGACACTTTTGTCCGATATTTTTCCCACCGGATATCACGGTGCCGTTACGGCCGGTGTTGGCCCGGGGTCAATTGTATATGTCGCAGGGGCCGGCCCTGTTGGACTTGCCTGTGCTGCATCATGCCAACTGCTGGGAGCAGCATGTGTCATCGTAGGTGATCTGATTCCCGAAAGATTAGCGCAAGCCCGCAGCTTTGGTTGCGAAACGATTGACTTGCGCAAAGATGTACCGATTATTGATCAGATAGCCTCCATTGTCGGCAGTCCGGAAGTAGATGCTGCCGTGGATTGTGTAGGATTTGAAGCGCGAGGACATGGACATGAACATGGGCATGAACATCCTGCAACAGTGCTGAACTCCGTTATGGATGTAACACGGGCCGGGGGAGCAATAGGTATTCCCGGACTTTATGTTACGGGTGATCCCGGAGCCAAAGATGATAAAGCCAAGATCGGTATGCTTAGCATACGCATCGGTCTGGGCTGGGCTAAATCACATGCGTTCTTTACAGGCCAGTGCCCGGTAATGAAATATCATCGTCAACTGATGCAGGCGATCCTGTACGACAAGATACAGATCGCAAAAGCGGTTAACGTTCAGGTCATAAGCCTGGAGGACGCGCCAAAAGGTTATAAAGATTTTGACAAAGGAGCAGCTAAAAAATACGTGCTGGATCCGCATTCAATGGTGGCGGCTTAATAAGTTGATTTAGATCTGCACAATAACGGAAATTCCATTGAGTAGTCCC
>JBBDXJ010000114.1:0-29555 GCA_040902445.1 Cyclobacteriaceae bacterium
ACCTATTAAAGATGGCACTTACCTATGCCTTTTTCAAACATACTGACTAAAGCTGAGGCAATTGATGGTCAGGCTACAATTTTGAATTGATTAAGATTCAAAAAAGCAACCCCTTAATTAAGTAATATACTCCAATTTAAAGGATATTTTTATTAATAATCCCCGGTTGATAGAATGAGAATACCTGACCATTGACAATGTCGTCGTACTTCCATGCCTTCGCCATAATCTGGTAATTATATATAGATTATCGTGTGCCTCTGGATTGTCAAATGCAACCGAATAGATTTGAAAGAATACAAAGCCAAAGGAAGATTGCATTTTATGCCGCCGTTTTCGACGAGACCTTTTCTACCCCTCTAAAAATCTCATTTATTTGGAAAGATTTAGATGGCGGGATTGCTAAATTTAAGCTTGTTTCTTAACTTGATTCTTTGTTTCATAATTAGTCCACCCTCAGATCATGAGCAAGCGAAAAACATAATCCTTTTAAAGTAAATACTTAAAAATCGGCTCAAAAAAGATTGCGGCTGTCTGTCAACAGATTTTCACGGTTTAAAAAAAGACAAAGGGTTAATGAGCCACATAAGAAACCATTGGCTTTTGGTGCTACTACCGGTACTGGGTTTCAGCTTTTGGTTTTTACTTGGGTTTCCTTTTGCTGATCGAAACGAAAGTTATATCTGGATTACCTATTTGCAGCAGTATTCCTTTCTGGAAATTATTCAAAACCCGATCCCCAGCATTAGAAGCTTCAGGCCACTGGCTCAGGGCGCCACATGGTGTTTGTATCAACTTTCCGGGGCTAATGGCACATTGGTTCAGTTGATAAACTTTGTCATGCTATGTGTCGCTATCTGGATCATGATCCCATTAACGCATGTTTCAAAATTACCAGATGTGCGATTATTTTATTTAATGATTGGGTTTATCTATTTCTCTGCCTTCTATTACATATTTAATTTGCACGGAATTTTTTATAGTGTGATTCTATCACTCATCGCATTATTTTTGAAAGCCCAGGATGAAGTACTCACAAACTGGAAAAAGTGGTTTTTAATTTCTGCCATACTCACAATGTTTCATCCTTTTATTCTGATATTTTATGTGGCTTACCTTGTTGGGTGGCTAATCGAAAAGCAACAGGTCGACAAAGATAAAATTATAGTGTTGGGTTCTATCCTGGTTGTATTATTTGTACTTCTGAAATTATTATTGCCCTTTCCGATTTTTTCGGTTATAGATATTCAGAATTTAGCGGGCACCATGCGCAATGTAGAAACCCACTTTGTTATAAAAGCATTCACGCTGATCTTATGCACATTAACATTTCTGGACAAAACCCGTCATCAACAAACTCTGCAACTGGCGATCATTGCGATCTATTTACCCCTGGCCATTATTTATGATCTGCCATTTTTATTTTTGCTGGCGTTTCTTATTGTATTGTCACTGGTTGTTGAAAGGAAGTGGTCATTAGCCGGCTTAGTGGTAGCTGCAATCTCTTTCCCCCTCGCAGTTGGATCCGGAGCACCTACTAAAGCATGCATATTTATCTTTTTGTTGCCTTATCTTCTCCTTCGCCCGTTGTCCTTTTCCTTCGTTGTTAACGACCGGATGCCAAAAGCCATTGCCGTCGCGGTGTTTGCAGGCATCATTTGTTGCGCAGCGCTCATCAGATCGGAAGTAAAAATACCTCTTTTGTCAGACTTGATAAGTCCGATACTTGTCGAGAAAGGAAAAACGTATCAACTGCACAAAGCTTTAGTACTCGCTCAACAACAAACTCCACAGCGGCTCATTCGGTTTTTACAGCAAAAACAAGCCAACATCAGAGAAAAAGGCCAACCCAAACAGCGGGACAACTTTCCGCCAACAAAACAAAAGGAGTTGGATACTTTTCAGTATTATACCTTACCGAAACACTTATGGGATACATTGCCAATATGGTATATCGCTTTTGGAACCCCACTACCAAACGATACATTCGCGCTGATCTATACTCTGGAAGAAAAAAACTGCAAACCAGCATACATCTACGAGGAGGCCCAATCCATCCCATTGATTAACGAAAAGTGACTGGTGCATATGTAATCATGGTGTATTGGCACCTCTTGCTACCATACTTCAATCCCATGTTTGCCCAACAAACCCCAATCCACAATATTCGGCACCCTTAATTTCTATATATCAATTTTTCCATTGCCATTGAGAGGTTCGATCTTTTCAAATTCATCTAAGTAGGCGTTACCATGGACTATCGACCATTGACTATGGACTAATGCGCGATGGCATGAGTTTTTTAACTCCCACATTTTAAATCTAAATCGATCATAACCGTTTTCTGCAAAAAAAAGAGCAGTTTCTTCACATAAGAAAATTTCCCCTGGATCCTGGCATCCTTAGAAATAGACGAAAGGATTAATTTCTTTGAAAATATTAAGATGGTAACGAAAAAAGCCTGGTATGGTCATTTTGGCCAAGGGGAATTCCCGTCACGGTGTTTAACCTGGTGGTTACGTCAATGTCTACTCGTGCCAATACTCTTGGGCATTTTGCCTGATGCATCGGCCCAGGGCTTTGAATCGATAGCACCTTTAAAGCCATTAGCCGCAGCTAAAACCACAGGTGAAAAACCACAATCTAAAGTTTGGCATTACGATGGAAAATGGTGGGCGGTTTTTCCGATTACTACCGGAACCTATATCTGGAGATTAGAAGGTATTTCCTGGATTAGCACGCTAAAAATTTCATCCAGTACAAGTGTTGAAGCGGATTGCAAAGTTCTGGACAACGTTTGCCACATCTTCCTTTGGAGAAATGGACATAACGCTTCTCAACTTATTTCGGTAGAGTACAATCGAAATACTGATACTTATGAACTGTGGAGTCAGCGCACGTCAACGGTAATGATAAATCTCGATTCGGGAGCCGAGACAGGAACCATCGATATTGATGGCCGCGGAATGATGTGGCTTGCATCGGACGGTGTCGATGACATACGGGTTCGGTGGAGCGATTCACCCTACACGACCTGGAGTTCGCCCGTAATTGTGGCAACAGGGATAACGGACGATGATATTTGCACGGTTATCGCCTTGCCCGTTCAAGGTCAAATGGGCGTTTTCTGGTCAAACCAAAATGCAAAAAGATTTGGCTTTAAGACCCATAACGATGGCACCTCCGCTTCTTCATGGTCCGCCGACGAAATGCCTGCATCGCAGTCAGCCCTCAATATTGGTAAGGGCCTGGCTGATGATCACCTGAATCTGGCGATCGCCGGTGACGGAACCTTGTATTGCGCTGTCAAAACAAGCTATGATACTCCCGGTTATCCACGGCTTGCACTTTTGAAGCGGTTACCTACCGGGAGTTGGGACAATCTCTATGAGGTCTCTCAATCCGGAACGAGGGGAATTGTAATATTGAATGAGGCTGCCGAAACTCTAAAAATTGTATATGCTTCCCAGGAACAAGGTGGGGACATCCTGTACCGGGAGTCTTCGACTTCAAATATTTCCTTTGGCCCGGCTTTAACATTAATCAGTGGTAGCTATAATAATCCCACAAGTATTAAAAATAACTATACTTCGGATATTGTAATATTAGCCTCCGATACCGCCAAAATTGTCAGCGTATTGGGCTCAGACTATAGCGCATTAACTGTGGCCATTTCACCACGATTTCCCGCAGATGAATTTGTCGCCCGGCTTTATCCTAATCCGGTAGATGAATTGATCAGTCTGCAAATCCATGAAGAAACCGAAAACGGTATTTCCATTTCAATTTCCGATCCTTTGGGAAGAATATACCTAAGAACCAGCACAGACATAAGAAATCATACAATCCAGCTTCACCTGGGTGATTTGCATTTACCGTCCGGATGGCATCTTTTGATCATCCAGTCTGAAAAATATACCCGCGCATTCAGGTTTATTAAGAAATAATATTTATGTCCTGGATGCGAAACCGGATCCATGGCATACATTTTTTATTTATTGTCGCATCGGGTATTACAATTCAGGCGTGCTGGTTGTTGGCATAACAAATTGGAGATAGTTATCCATACCGGAACAGGAATTCGGACCAAAATAAGGCATTTCCCCATCTTTGCTGAATGAAATTTCAAGGTTGACTGAAACCATTTTTGTTTGCAATCTATTTTATGAATACCTCAAAATATAATTGGCCGGGCACTTTGAGCATCGCTTTCGCTGTCTTCATGCTGACAGCATGCGACGAAACAGAGTTAGACACCGGACCATCGGAGAATTTAATATTTCACGAAACTTTTGAAGGACCCGAACCCTTCTCGACAGTCCACAACAAAGAAACAGGGGATTGGGAATATGCGTTAAAGTATGTTGATTCCCCCGTGTACATTGGATCACGCAGCGGGCGATTTGAGATACAACATGATCAGCCCCTGGTGGCCGATGGTAAAAGATCGGAAGTGACCATTATTATGGGTACAGACGGGCAATTAACCAGGAAAGCATGGTATAGTTTCGCGGTCTATTTCCCCTCAGACGCGTTTGCATCAGATACTACTTACGATGTCATCAGTCAATGGTACAAGGATGGAAGTCCGGTAAGACTCATCACGAAACGCGATCGTTTCTTAATAGACATTGGCAGTGAAATTGGCGGTAAGGAGAAAATCGAAGTCGGGGAACTCACACTGGATACCTGGCATGAATTCATTTTTCATTTTATCCATTCCCCCTACAGCGATGGCTATTTAGCTATATGGCACAATGGAAAGCAAAAGGTAGTGCACAGCGGCGGGAATATGTACAATGAGGTTTTGCCTAAATGGAAGATCGGCATTTACAAAGCATCGTTCGAATTCGGAACATCGTTAGTAACAAACAGGGTCGTATTTTTTGATAATATTAAGGTTGGCGATGAAAACGCCAGGTATCGCGACATGGAGCCCTTAAGACCTTAACTTAAATTTTTTAGCCACCAAGGCCTGCCTGCGTGAGGCACTTCGGCAGGCAAAGCACTAACACAAAGTTGTTTGTCATTTTAAAATTAACTACTGCGTCTCAGTGATTTAGGGCGCCCTTCTATTTCTTTCTACACTTTCTTATTAACGCATTTAACTTGCATTTCTTAGTGTCTTTGTGGCTTTGTGGATAGTGGAATTGATCACTACCGGCTTTCAGGCGAATGTCAGAATTCCGGCCTTCTACAAACAGGATACTCCTACGGAGTTGGAAAATGGAATCAACCAACGCGTCTAATGCAATCAACGAAGCTTCCTGTAGGATACTTTTATGGAGTCGGAAAACGGAATCAACCAACCCAGCCATGCAATCAACGAAGATTCAGCACCTGAGAGATCCTGTTTGTAGAAAATTGGCCATCTCAATCGAGTTGGAAAGTCAACCAGCCCAACTAATGCAGTCGACGAAGATTCAGCTCCGGAGGAGCTTCCTGTTTGTAGAAAAATTGACCATACGTGAAACCCACCTGAATCCTCCTCAGTTGAATACAAGAAAGAATTTTGCCAACGATTTTCCCAGACCGTTCAGCGGTACATAGCGCTTTCCATCGATTCAGGTAAAAATGGTTTTAACGCGCGACATAATTTGCCGGAATATTTAACCATACCTGAATAATGAATAGAAGCAAACTGCTCACTATCGTGAGCATTGTGGCTGTGTTATTTTCTGTAACATCCTGCCAGGAAAACGAACCCAACATAGTACCTGCAACCAGCACCACATCCACCACTGCGCTGGATTCCCAAACAACCCTGGTGCAGGCAACCATGAATTTTATTTATAAGGAAACTATGGAAGGGTTAATACCTTTCTCTACCGCTCATGACCTGGATGTCGGAGATTGGGATTATGCTTTGCAATTTGTGAAAGCACCGTATTTCCGGGGTCTTAAATCCGCAAGATTTGAAATACGGGAAGATCAGCTCCTGGTGGCAAACGGAAAAAGATCGGAGGTAACTATTGTTAAGGGGTCGCTAGTGTCATGTCCCAGAAATTCTTTGACAAAGTCTTTGAATCTTTGCGAAGATTGAATCAGCCGTAGCTGTCCACATGAATGGATGTGGATGCCGGTTATAGTTTTCAATGTATAGCTGAATTTTGCTTACAAGTTCTTTGACACTACTAAACGTACCTCGACGGATTGCCTGTTGGGTAATTAGATTGAACCAAATTTCGACTTGGTTGAGCCATGAGGCATAGGTGGGTGTATGGTGAATGTGCCAGCGGGGGTGCCGCGCCAACCAATTTTTAACAACTTTATGGCTGTGGGTTGCATAGTTGTCTACGATCGCGTGAATTTGGAGATCTGGCGGGACCTGTGCTTCAAGGTGTTTGAGGAATCCAAGATACTCTTGATGTCTGTGCCTGCGTTTGCACTGAGCGATGACACCACCGGTGACAATGTCCAACGCAGCAAAAAGTGTCGTTGTGCCATGACGAATATAATCGTGAGTTACGCCCTCTACATATCCCAATCCTATTGGTAACATGGGTTGGGTTCGATTGAGGGCTTGAATTTGACTTTTTTCGTCAACGCACAAGACAATGGCCTTCTTCGGAGGACTCAGGTACAATCCTACGATATCCCTGACTTTCTCGACAAAGAACGGATCTGTTGAAAGTTTGAAATGCTTTTGCTTGTGTGGTTGAATGCCAAACGCATTCCAAACCCGGTGTATGGTAGACTTAGAAACGCGTGCGGACTTGGCCATCGAACGGACTGCCCAATGTGTCCCTCCATTTGGTTTGGTCTCAAGAGTCTTCCGTATCATTACCGCCACCCGTTCATCTGAGATCGTTCGAGGTCGACCTGGTTTGAGTTCATCGTGTAACCCTTCCAGACCGTGATCAAGATATCGTTTCCGCCAGATGCCAACAGTCGGTCTGCTGATTCGAAGCTTCTCTGCAATGAGGGCGTTGTTATGTCCCTGCGCAGCTAGCAAAACAATATTTGCACGTTGGACCAGCCCATGGGGCATACTTCGGGAATTCGCAAAGGCCTCCAGGTCCTGGCGGGCCTCGGCCGTAAGATTCAGTGCTTGTTTGGGGCGACCTGTTTTCATGACTCCTCGTATTAAGTTATACAATGGAGTCAAGATACAAAAAAAATATTATTTAGTAAAGCTATTTATGGGACATGACACTAGGAGCCATTACAAAAAATACCTGGTACAGTTTTGCCGTTTATTTCCCATCTGTTGGCTATGAATATGACGATGAACGGGAAGTCATCAACCAATGGTACCAAAACGGCAGCCCTGCTACCTCCCTTCGGACCCAGCGGGACAGGATGTTGCTCGAGACTGGTAATACAGAAGATAGCAGAAAGCAGTATGATATAGGCGCCATAAGCAAAAACAGATGGCATACCTTTGTATTTCATTTTATTCATTCCTATGGAACTGATGGCTTGATTGAGTTATGGTATGATGGGACAAAAAAGCTAACCATACGGGGAGGCAATATGTATGATGACATCCTGCCCAAATGGAAAATCGGGCTCTATAAATCTGCCTTTAAATACGGTACCTCAGCTGTTAACCGTCGGATTATTTATTTCGATAATATCAGGGTAGGCAATGAAAAAGCCACTTATGCAACTATGAGGCCAGCCTACTATTAAGTGGCGAAAAGACCGTATCGTATTTTAATACTTCGTCTATCATAAACCGCGTCGTGTCAATGCAGTTGGAAAGAAGGGCATCTCTCATCTTCCGGTATTTCTCCTGTCCGTTGTTATCCTGGATTATTTCGGTGGCGGTTCGAAGGGCGCGTTCCTGGTCTTCTTCGCTTTCTGTAAAGTTATTGACAAGCCTGTACTTATATTCTTCTTCATCCGTATATCCTCTTCCGTCGTTGTCAATAAAAACCGCAGGGGTGCCCAGGACTGCTGCTTCCGAAGCCATTGTTGCGCTTTCACCGAACAACAAGGAACTGTAATACAAAGCATCATGCATTTTATCGAATGGGATCTTTATTCTGAATCTTTCAAGATGGTCCGGTAATTTTCCTTCGGAAGAGATAAATACTTTTGCATGCTTCGACAGCTCCATAACTACTTTCCCTTTGTTCTCAAGTGTCATTCCTGTATGACCAAAATCATGCGCCGCCGCCCAGGAAACAAACCTCACAATGACAAACTTCTCGGATTCCCTGACCTTCAAAATGTTTAACACAGAAGGATCCGGCCGAAAATAATTGGGATGGAGATACGAAAGCTCCATATATCCCGGGAAACGGATGTGTTTTTTTCCAAGATCGATCCGGTAACATGAGGGAGTGAGGACCTTTGTTGCAAAAGGCACTGTTAATCTGTGATGAAGTTTCGCGTGTTCCGTGTCGCTAAAGACCAATGATACCTTGCCCAATAACCTGGCAACATGTGAAGGATAGGGATGGAGGAAATTTAAAAAAACATCCGGTTTAAACCGGAAAGCCAGTGACAAGAGTTTCAGGTCAGCGTACAGCAGGTAAAAGAATTTACTATACTTACCGGTCCGGCCTGTACCTCTGTTTACAAATGGAATACCGTATAATTGCAATAAATTGTGTTCAATTTCCTTGTTCCTCGAGACTACCAGGATCTCATGGCCATTGGCCGTCATTATCTTATAGAAGTTCCGGAAGTAATGAACGTGTGCAGGATGGTTTATATCAATAAGTATTCGCATTTAACGTAAGACTCTTTTATATATCTCTACAATACGTCCGGCAACATTTATTGAATCCAGGTCAAGCTCTTTAATCCGTTGTTCACCCTGGGTACGCCCATGTTTCTCTGAAAACATTAAAGCCTCGCTTAATTTGGCGGCGTAGTCTTCCGGTTTAAAAGACGCTATAAAACAACCTTCCGTGTCACCTAAAACCCATTTTACATCTCCAACATCTGTAGCGACAATCGGACAATTACATGCCATCGCTTCCTTGACCACATTTGAAGAGCCCTCCATGTAAGAGCAGACAGCAAGCACATCAACTGAATTCAAATACTTTGGAACATACTCATGCGCGACCGGGTAGGGATTGACAAGCTCCACATCTTTCCAATTCAAATATGAAAGCGCGTTTTGGACAAGTTTTAGGTTTTTCCTTACATTGTTTTTACTTCCTAAAAACAAAATCTTCTTCGTATTCGAATTCAGCGCCAGTTCATCCCGGTAATTCCTTTCGCTTGACTTAAACTTCGCGGTGTCAATACCATTGGGGATGATAAACGATTTCCGCTTCAAGTAAACATACTTCTCTATATTCCTGGATTTGGAAATGATGGCACTGACGAAGGGCTGAATAAGATAAGTTAATAAAGTCAAGTATCTGCTAAAAAAAAGGGCTTTGTTCTCACCTACATAATTTCCATAGGCGTCACTCCCCATTAAGGACAATACAACAGGTGTTTTACGCGAAGCCAATACGGCGGCACATCCTGAAAGTATAAAATGTGCATGAATCACATCAAAATGATTCCTCTTCAAATACCTTCGCAGACCCAGGGTTGCTTTAAGATAACCGGTCAAACCTTTACCTTTCATGGGGAAATACTCAATCTCCGCACCTGATTTTCTAATAGCATCCCCCTGTTCTTTAATAAAAGGAACGACCTCAAAACCCTTAACATTTCCGCTGCAAACAAACAGTATTCTCATAACATTTGTCGGCGATTACTATTTTCATTTATAGCAAATCGCGGGTATTTAATTGCCGCGGGGCCGGAATTTACCACCGGTTCAGACCTCAGGGCCTTAACACCAGACAATAGCAGCATCAAAAAAGGTGCATACGTTAGCGTTCCGATAAACCGTCCCGGTAATAGAACGATCAAAAACATGATCAGCAGGGGATAATAAATTTTCCTGTTTTCCATGGAAATTCTATGGTTACCAAGTAAAAAATAATGCAGGATCAACACAGCAAATAAAAACGTGCCGGTTATGCCAGTGCTATAAAAAACCATATTAATATCGCTGTGGATAGGCCGGTCTCTTCCGAAGTATCGGACGCCAAAATCATAGGTATCGAATAACTTTACACCAAAAAGAATTTCGAATATATTCTGCCGCCTTGTGTGATGATCAAAAATATAGAGCGCTTCCAGGATCCTTCCTTCCTCATCATAGGTCTCAATATCCTTGATGCGCTCTCTTTTCTCAAGCTGCGCCACTAAGATCTTCTCATAAAACGGATACGTAAGCACGAGCGCCGAAATACAGAACACACTCAATACCGCCATTTTAAAAATTAATCTCCTGTTGAGTATGGCGTAAACTAACAACGCCCCCGCGAGCATACCCAGTGCTGTTCTCCTCGTATTAATGATGATGATAAAGATGTTGATTAGGATAAAAACAAGGTCAATTCCTTTTACGATGCGACTTTTGACCTTATTGGAGACCAGGTAATGAATGGCCAGAAAAACAACAATTGGAACAATATACATCCTTGATGTAATAAGAAACCCGGTTGTGAATGCGTCTGAATACGATTCACCGATATTGAATATATTGGCTAACACAATGTACACGGGAAGAATAACCAGTAAAAACCTGTTAAAGCCTTCGAATTCATCAAGGAAATTGTAATGGCGCCCGAGATACCTTCCTACCGGGATCATTAGCAAAGCAAGTAATAGTGCCGCGAGATTCTTCGCGGAAATAATAAAATCGCCGGGAGAATAAACAAGAAGTACTATCAGATACAGACTTACAACAATAAATATTAAATCTTTTCTTTTTAAGACTGATTCCCGGACAATAAAAAACGACACAAACAAAAGAGGTACTACGTACCTGATCGCCGCAAAGATCTTTTCATCCTTATAGAATCCATCAAACATATCGAACAAAACAAAAAATACCATCAGCGCATAGATGAAGATCTTTGAGTTGTAGAAAAAGATTAATATTAACAAGATTGCTAATGCAAACAGTATCATAATAACTCCTTGTTATTCCCGGGTTAATGAATATTCTAATTGCTGGAAGAATTCTTCGGCGTTTTTACCAGGACTTTCCCTGGTGGAAAATTTCAATTTGTTTTTACAAGCGGAATTTTGATACAGCCGAAAGAGATAGGGATTGTTTCGCTTTAATTCGGATAACCTCTGTTCCCTGCCCATTTTATCAAACCTGCTTCTACCAGATTCGCGTTGGTGTATTCTTTCACAAGCCGTTTCTTCATCGATATCGAAGTACAACACATAATCGGTATTGAAGTAAAATCTTTTAAGTTCATCCGGCAGCTTATCAAAAGTCTTTGCTTTAAAAATTGTGGCGGACCATAAACCCTGAATGATCCATTGGTCCAGGAAAACCGCGTCAACCTTCCGGACTCTCATAAATTGGCTCAATGTGGAGTTAAATATGCAAAGTTTAATATACCTGTAAATTGAATCGAAACTGTAGATCCTGTGGCATGCGAGTAGGAAACTATATGAAAGCACATCATGTCCATTTAATAATATCGCTTTGAAACAGATCTGTAGCCGGTGATAAAATGTAAGTTGGCCGAGATATATTTTTATATCGTTAAAAGTATATGCATTAACATTCCGTTTTTTAAAGAATTCCAAAAAATGAATGCAATTCGTAGTCTTTCCACTGCCCGTGGGACCAACGAATTCAATAATGAGTTCTTTGCCGCTCAGCAAACATTCAACCTTGTCACTCTTCAGACGTGCCTCATCTTTCCTGATATAGTTCGCTGTTAACATATTTATAGTATGTTCCATATGTCCCGTTTTAAAATATAGAGCAGGTCTTTTACGGGTTTTGCCGCAGGGATGGTAATCACTTTGCTTCCGCCGTTAAGACTTACTTGCTTTGCCGCACGAAGGTCTTTGCAAGGGGCGGTTTCGCCGGCTTTTCGACTTTCTATACCTTCTGGTCCTCCAACCAGGTGAAATAGTATGTCGGGAAAGTACCGTTCGGTCCGAGCATACATTTTTGATTCTATCGTAGCAAGAATCCGGAGAAAAAAACTCCCTGGGCCCGGAAGATCAAAATGAACAGGCCCATTATCGTCTCCTGGTATCTGATTTCCGGGATAGCCATTGCAAATCACCAGCGCACCTTTCTTTTTAGCGGTTTGCGCCCGCCTTATTTTGTTCCAATTGTCGTGCGCAACAACCAGCGATCCAACAAATTTGTATAACAACAAAAACCAACTCTCCTTTTTTCCCGGAGAATTTGTTTTCAATTTGGGATTTTCCCTCCTGAACAATTTAAACAACGGAAAACTGATCAGCGCAAGATTGTCATCACGCTTTTGAAAATTGATGCTATAGACATCCATTTTTTTCCGGAACGTTTCGTTTAGAAGGTTAATCACATTTGATTGGCTTACCTGGTCAATTCCAGTGACAGCAACAATGACCCCTCCCCGGGGGTTAATTCTCATGGATAAAATCGGGCGCGTGAGAATGCGGGAAAGTTTTCGCAAAACAGACATTGTTGCCTCCCTGTACCATCGAAGTAGCAGCGCCCGCAAGGGAGAATACAATCTGTACTTTTCGAATTCTTTTTTTAAGACCGGGGCAAGCCTTTGAAGCTGCTTGCGGTTGAAGTCAGCTCTAAACAAATTAAATATATTAATATGATCATTAAACACCTGTTTAAGGCACGCTTCCAATTCATCATCAGTAGTCCTTTTTTTAAGCCAGGTATATTCGTAAATAGTCTTTTGGCTCACATCTAAGTTGCCTTTCAGATACATGAGTATTAGATCCCGGTGCCTAAGCTTGAGTGATTCTGTAAGATAGAGTAGAATTAATTCAAACACTGGCCGAATGCAATACATGCCGAACTCTTCATTAAATACCCGGTCATTCAGAATGTAATTTTCAATATCCAATTGATACCCTTTCAAAAATGGTTCACCAATGGTTAGCCGGTAATGGGTATGAAGGTGTATCACTTTTCCCGATTCCAAATCAAGCGTCAGAAAATCAACAATATCCCGGTATTGTTTGGGTTTAATGGCATCAAATTTTTTATAGCCCAGTTTTCCGAGAATGGGTTCAATCTTCCCTTTTTGGTTTTCGTCAAAGAGAATATCAATGTCTGATTCACCGGTCACAGAAACTCTCAGGTGTTTCTCATTGCCCTTTAAATTGCAATAGACAATGGCATTCTCATGCAACGCATCATACAGGGTAGCGATTGCAGTTAATTTTGGAAGCCGGTTTGTTGCTAATTCCAGCATTCTTCTCACGGATATATTTCTTTTACCATTGACCTCGCACTTTCGGATTGAGACACCACATCAAAATAACAATAGGCTGTAACAATCAGAGAATGTTCCATATTTCTTTCTTTATAGTACACAGTACCTCGTTTAGAGGTCTTGTCGCATCTATGGCAACAACTCTGCATTTCTTATTAAATTTCAATTCGTTTAACCCATTGATCTTGGCTCTTAGTTTTTCGGGTGAGGTTTCGCCAGGCTTTCGGCTTTCGGCTACTTCAGCATCAGTGACCAACTTAAAAACGATGTCAGGCGGGAGGTTTTCAGCCTGAGCATAAATTCCAGATTCCATTTTTGCAACCATACGGAACAATGGATTGCTTGAATTGAGGAAGTCGTTAAAAAGAGGACCATCGTTATAACCCATGATCTGATTCTGCGGATAGCGGTCACAGAGCACAAGGGCTCCCTTCTTTCGGGCCTTTTGCATCAGCCTCATGTTAGTACGTTTTTCCTCAGCAACGAGAAACGCTTCAAGGCATTTATAAAGGCTCCACAGCAAAGTTTTCCTTCCAACACCGGAATTCTGTTTCCTGTTACCCTGGCCATTTTTTCTGGAAGGACTAAAACCTTTAAACGAGACAAGCAACTTCCTGGCGAATGAAGTGTGACCGTCACCTCTTCCAAAATAGATCTTATAGAGATCCAATTTCTCACCAAAAGTATTCTTAAGGTGTTCCGTTACCGTGGATTTGCCCGATCCATCAGCACCAATCACGGCAATCACAATTCCTCCACGTGGATTATTGCGTTTAAATAAAATAGGCTGGTCAATGACCTGGGCCAGTTTCCTGGAAGCAATGATAGTTGCTTCCCGGTACCACCGGAGAATTAAGGCTCTAAAGGGACTATACAGTCTTATTAGTTTAACTTCCTTTCTTATTACTGGTGCCAGCTTATAGAGTTGTTTGGTGTCGAATTTGCCTGTAACTAGTTTATAGATCGCATTGTAGTCGTTAAAAATGGTTTTAAGCATCGCATGAATTTCAGCTTCGGTTGTTCTTGCTTTCAGCCAGTCATATTCCCGGAGGATGTATTCCTTTGCTTGAATTCTGTTTTTAAAATGGATCAAAAGCTTGTCGCGATGTCTGAGTTTTAATGATTCTCTCAGGTATAAGAGGATCAGTTCCAGGGCCGGGTCTATACAATAGAGGCCATATTCTTCATTAAATACACGGGTTCTTATAGTTTCGCCTTCAATGTTTAAATGATATCCCTTTAAATAGGGCTCACCCATAGTAAGAAGGTAATGCGTGTGCAGGTGAATGATTTTTCCGGAGGCTACATCGAGGCCGATAAAATCTACAATGCCATTATATTGTTTTTGTTTAACTGCATTAAATTTTTTGAAGCCGAGCTGACCAAGGATGAATTCCAGCTTTTCTTTCTGAGTTAAATCAAAAAGAACGTCAAGATCAGTATTTCCCAGCATGCTGGCACCCAGATGTTCATTGCTCTTCCAATGACAATACATGATCTCATTTTCATGCAATGCCTCGAACAAACTGGCAATCTTGCTTAGTCTAAAAAGCGGTTTGGTTGCTAATTCAAGCATTTTTCGGGAGCAGGTTCTTAAATCTTTTTGTAAAAAGCGTTTCGTATAATTTTTTCAACTCCAGGCTTACAATCAGACCCGGGAAGTAAAGTAGAGTCAGTAATAATGTTATGCCTGCTCCGGCCGCGGTGATGATCAGTGTCATCAATTCCGGGAAATTGTTCATTCTAGACAGGGTTACCAGTGCGTAGGTCACCACTCCATTAATTATCCCCAATATCATTCCCTGTTTATGCGCTTTAAGCATCTCAAACCAGGTGATGTTTGTGAGCTGCAGGCTTAAACTGGCCATGAGCAAAAAATTACCAACCAAAGCTACGGCAACCCCGCAGGCAACTCCATAAACGCCCCAGAGCTGACCAATATAGGATCCGGTTAAAACCATAACAGCATAAATTATCTGGCGCCAGGCCCTTCGATAAACAGTTCCGGTAGCCCTGGACAAAGAATCGCTCATTTTATAACTCATCCGGAAAAAAAGACTGCAGGCTAAGATCTGAAAAGGCAGAATAACTTCTGTCCAGTCAGGGCCTAACAAGAGCATTACTATTTCCGGGGCCAGGAAAAACATCATAATACTACAAGGAAAAGCTATGAGTGCTATCAGGCTCACACCCGTCAAATAAGCTTTTGCCAGGCGCGCCTGATGATCCTGTACTTTTGCCATTGCAGGAAAAAGGGCCTTATCCAGGGCATTGCCAAAAAGACTTGCTGGCATTACCATAAACTGGTATGCTCTTCCATAAATCCCCAGGGCTGTGGCACCTAGCATACGGCCTACTACAAGGTTATCACCCTGTGTGGCCAGGTAGTTTGCAATTTTGGCAATAGTAAAGCCTCCACCAAAAAATATCAATTCCCTGAAGGCTTTCAATTCAAATCCAAAGACCTTGGGAAATGGTTGAACAAACAACAATAGCGCGGTTAATACGAGAGATTGGCCAAGACTTGCGGCGACGAGTGCCCAAACCCCCCATCCGAGGTGTCCCAGAAAAATGCCGACCGCCCCATATCCGATAATGTAAGATGTAACTTCAATGGCGGAACTCATTTTGAATTTCATACTGCGCTGCATCAGGGCTTGAGCGATGAGCGTAAAGGAATCGATAACGAAAACAACGGAGAGAACCTGAAGTGCCTTTTTAAGTTCGGGCATTCCAAAAAATACAGCTATATATGGAGAGGTTAATAGTAAGAGGAAAGCAAAGAAGCCTCCTATAAGCAACGAAAGAGTAAATCCGGTAACCAGATGCCGTCTTTCGACCTCTTTTCTCTGGACGAGGGCGGGTCCTACTCCCATATGACTGATCATCTTCGCAAATTCGATCACGATTAATGCGATTCCCATTAACCCAAAGTCGTTCGGCGTTATCAATCGCGCCAGTACCGCCAACACGCCGATTTTTAAAACCACCTGAACTCCGCTTCCAAGGCCTACCCAAAGAAAACCCGCAAATGTGCGCTGGGTAAGAGTTTTGGAGGTAGGTGTGTTTTTGCCTTCCATAAGAATTGAGCATAAAAAGCCAGGTGAACAGATTTAAAATATATTATTTCAGTTTCGCCTCAATCAGCATCAGAGCTGGCATTGATGAATCGATGTAAATCGATGCGCCACTGTCGGCACACAATTTTAATATCGCTCATTTCAAATTACAGGTAGGAAATTGTGACGCAGACGATATTCCCAATTACCATTTTAAAAATTATTCCGAATGGCTAAGCCTTATTAGCTATTGAAACAATATTTAAGTGTGTTGTTGGCCGAAGCATTTTTCAGTGTTGATTTGATCGGCCTCGTTCGATCAATTAACTCCAACCGGTTTGTTAACCGAAAAATAGTGGTTTTGAATTCGAGTGTGAAGGTTCTGGCAACCTCTTTAGATAGATATAACATGATTTCAAATGATATCCATGAACCCTTTTTTTGTGTAAGACCGCCTGAATTATGACGAGGTATTGAATGTATGACCAGATTGTCCCAATTTTTACCCATTTTATATTTTACAGTGGATGTATCGATTCTGGTCTTCGCTTTCTTTGGCGCCACCATTATTTTTAATCAAAATAGTTACGAAGGATTAGAATGGTTCACACTGGGAATAGCGCTGTCCATATGGCTTATTATCGGTTACTCACGAAAGCTTTACAATTCAAATTTGAATAATGGGTTCAGCCGGAGAATGATCAGTTACACCAAATCCTATTTGATTTTTGCCGCAGCCATCATTCCTCTGGCCTATTTAAGGTTAAAATTCCCAATACAGTTTGATAATATATCACTATGGTTCGTATTCCTTTTCCTTGCCCTGAACATCGCCACAAATGCTGTTTTAATCAATGTTATAACTCGTTACCGGAGAAGACAGCAGAACATCAAACATACCCTGGTTGCCGGCGTCGGTGATCTGGCGGCAAAGATTTCAAGTTATTTTGAATCGAATCCCGATTTTGGTTTTCAGATAAAAGGGTACCTAAAGTCGAATGGGGAAGAATGCAAAGTAAATCAAGACAGAATTGTAGGTCGTTTAAAAGACATCAGGCAGTACCTGAATGAAAATATTATAGATGAAGTCGTCATAGCCCTTCCTTACAACTCAAAGAATAAAAAGATCCAAAAGATCATTCAGGAGGCAGATTTTCATGGCAAGCGGGTAAGTTATGTACCGGATTATCGGGGCCTGTTTGGCAAAAACTTCAAGATTATCCACGATGGGGAATGGAATGCCGTGAATGTCCGTCAACTACCCCTCGATGAGATCTACGCTGCTATTGAAAAGCTGATTTTTGACTTTGTCTTTTCGGCGATGGTCCTGATATTGATGGCGCCCGTGTTCGTGATCATTTCGGTTTTAATTAAACTCGATTCTCCAGGATCAGTCTTTTACTGCCCGCTCAGAGTAGGGCGCGGGGGTAAAAATTTCAAAATGTTCAAATTCAGAACCATGTATAATAATGACGCTTCCATCGGGGGTAAACTATCAACGAAGCCAGGAGACACCCGTATCACCAAGGTAGGCAGAGTATTGAGAAAACATAATCTTGATGAATTGCCTCAGTTTTGGAATGTCTTTATTGGAGAAATGAGCGTAGTTGGGCCAAGGCCTCACAGAAATTTCCTTAATCAACAAATGAAAGAGCATGTGGACAAGTACATGCTCCGCCACTATTTCAAACCTGGCATCACAGGATGGGCCCAGGTTAACGGATGGCGCGGGCCAACAGAAACTGAAACCCAAATAAGCCAGCGTACCGCCCACGACCTTTGGTACATTGAGAATTGGTCACTTATGCTTGACCTTAAAATTATTTGGCGGACCATTTTTAGCAGAAAAGCCTACCAGAATGCTTATTAAGGTCCAGGGCAATTAATGATAAATGAATGACGCTAGGCAAGCATATAGACATCCGGAAAATAGAACTTTTTGAATTTATGAAAAAACTAAACTTTATTATTTTTTGTACCTGCTGCATTTGTTTCTCTGGCTGTGTGCCAAATAAGAAAATAGTTTACATGCAGAATTTAGATCAAAACGCCTCAGTCTCAAGATCGGGGGAACTGATCCCGTACCAGATAGATGAATATCGGCTGCAATTAAATGATGTGATTGATGTTACCGTGAAAACAACCAGCGCTGAACTGAATGAGATTTTAAAAGTCAATGATTCTGAAAGTCATATTCGAAACATGGGTGGCCTAAATAGCGGTGATGCATTCTTTCTGAATGGCTATTCAATTGATAATGATGGTCTTGTCAACCTACCGCTCATTGGCGAAATAAAACTGCTTGGAATGAATGTAAAGGAAGCAAAACTCGCCATTGAAGAACATCTCAAAGAATATGTCCGTGAAGATAATTTTTATGTACGAGTGCGATTAGGAGGCATCCGATATAGCGCACTGGGTGAATTTAACCGTCCCGGAAAATTCACAATCCTTCAAAATCAGGTAACCATTTTTGAGGCAATTGCCAATGCAGGTGATATGACCACCGTGGCTAAAAGAGAAACGATACGACTTGTAAGGCAGTATCCGGATGGGACGAGAACACATACCATCAATTTACTAAATGATAAAATAATAGAATCAGATTTCTTCTTTATCCGTCCGAACGATATGATCTATGCTGAACCTATGAAAGTTAAACAATTAGGAACAGGTATGACATTAGCGCAAACGCTCCAATTGACATTGTCGGTAGTTACTGTTGCATTTCTCTTCATTAACGCAACAAACTGACAGGACTTAATGGCGTTTTTGCCCGATCCCGTAGTGCTCAAAGGTGTTTTAAAAAAGTTGGCTCGCAATGTGGCGAAAATAATATAATAGAATATGAAAGTGGCTTCCGGAACCAAATCCTCTTATAATCGAATGAATGACGAGGAAAATTTTAATTTCAAATCGTTAATTCTAAAATACCTTGAACACAAGCCATTCTTTATCTGGTCAGTTTTGCTGGCCATTCTGATTGCCTTTACTGTAAACCAATATACGCCTCCGGTATACAAAATACAAAGTAAATTCCTTATTAAAGAGGAAGGCAACCCGATCAATCTATTTGAAACTAGTACCGCCGGGACAAACGGAATTGTACCAAAAGGACAAAAACTCGCAAATGAAACAATTTTTCTGAAATCAAGAGAAATCGCCCGGCTTGCGCTTGACCAATTACCCTTCGACATAGAATATTATGAAGAGGGACTTTTTATTAATTCGGAGATCTACAAAAATACTCCCATCATTGTAGAAGCCGACTGGAACCATGCACAACTCACTAACGGCAAAATCAAAATTTCCTGGACAGACACCCGGTTCTTTCAACTGGAATTCCCGGACATGGAATATCAGAAATATATTCCTGGCGAAAGAAAGAATATTGTTATTGGAAATCCGGAAATTTCCCAAACAGATTTTCGTTTTGGCGAATGGATCACGTTTTTTGATGTGAAATTGCTTGTAAAATTTACTGGTGCTGAAACCAGTGGTTCATTGATTATTAAAATGCGGGATAGGGAAAGCCTGCTGCAACAGTACACAGGAGATAACCTCCAGATTTTTTCGGCTGACAAGACATCGTCCATTCTATTGCTTGCGCTTGATACTCATCATCCCGTTAAAGGAACTGATTATCTCAACATGCTCATGAAAGTATTTCTGGAGAATGAGCTGAATGAAAAAAATGCAATTGCAAGAAATACAATTAACTTCATAGACAGGCAGTTGTCCGGCATTTCTGATTCTCTAAGTTACTCAGAGAATAAACTTGAAAAATTCAGGAGTAACAACCGAACCTATAATATCACCGCAGAGGCAAACACTATATTCGAAAAGCTTTCCGAACTGGAAAAATCCCTTTCTCAGGAGCAATTTAAAAGGAATTATTATCAGAGCCTTCAAAACTACGTCGCACAGGGAGATTATTCTGAAATTATTATTCCCGCCGGGTTGGGGATTGAGGATCCCGTGCTTAATAAACTGATCGAAGATTTAACCCGTTACCAGGCTGACAAGTCAAGGTATCTTGCTACCCAGACTGAAAACTCTCCCACCGTACTGGAAGTAAACAGAAAAATCAAAGACATTAATAATTCCATCAATGAAGCACTAAGAAATGTTAATCGAAATACAAATTTATTGATCTCTGATCTGCAAAAAAGGATAAGTAATATTGATGGTCAGTTCGGGAAACTTCCGGAAACGGAACAAGATCTGCTTAATATCAAGCGAAAATATTCATTGAATGAAAACATTTACACCTTCTTATTACAACGCAGAGCGGAAGCCGATATTTCACTGGCATCAAACACGGCATCAAACAAAATTATTGAACCTGCCGTGATGAATTTTATTCCCATGCGGCTCAAGCCGATGCTGAACTACCTTCTGGCTCTACTTTTAGGCTTCATTGTTCCGATAGGAATAATCTCCTTAAGGGAAGCCTTTTCCGTAAGAATCAAGGAAATCAAAGATGTTGAACAAAATTTAACGGTTCCCATCGTCGGATGTATTGGACAAAATAAATATCCTCCCCTGGTCGTTTTTAATCATTCCCGCTCAGGCATCAGCGAGGCATTTCGCGCGGTGAGAACTAACATCGATTTTATATTTCAGAAGGACAATCAAGTGACGATAATGATCACGTCTGCGATTGCAGGAGAAGGGAAATCATTTTGTGCAATGAATCTTGCGTCCGTGTATTCGGTCTGCGGGAAGAAAACAATTATCGTGGAGTGTGATATGCATAAACCTTTCAGCCTGACTGATTTTGACATTTCCAGTAGAGAAGGACTTTCTAATTTCCTAAGCGGCCAGATCTCACAGGTAAAAGATATAATACAACGGACCGAATATGCTAATCTGGACGTGCTTGCACCCGGCCCAATCCCTCCCAACCCTGCGGAACTGATAATCTGCCCCCGCTTCAAACAGCTAATACAGGAATTAAAAAATCGGTATGACGTCATCATCCTGGATTCATCCCCGTTAGGCCTTACAAATGAGACCTTGTACCTCACCCGCGTTGCCGACCTGACACTTTTCATGTTAAGACAAAATTATAGCCGAAAGTCCTCTTTATCCTACATAAATTCACTCAAGGAAAAAGGGATAAAAAAACTTTATGCGGTGGTCAATGATGTCGAAGAAAAGGATCTAAGCTACGGCGGGTATGGCTATGGTTATTATGATGATGATCTAAAAAAGAAAAACAAAATAAGAGCTATTTTTAAGAAAGTTTTGAACAAGGCTGCTTTTTAAACGGAGCCGGGCTGACCGCACCTTACCAAATTGCAAAGTAATGAATATAGTGGCGAGGTGAACTGAAAATAGCCAAAGCGTACACGTTTTATACATCGGTAATAACATCAAAGCCTTTGAAACTTCCCACAATTGCAAGGCCGATGACATTTTTTGCGACATTCTTATTTTTAGTTTTCCCGGCAATCTGGTTCAGGGTCGAACCGGACCCGACTGCATCGTCAATGAGAATAACATTTTTGAATTTGCGTTGGTCAGTGACCGCAAAAGTATTTTCAGCGTTCCGGACGCGCTCGTCCAGCTTGGCAAGGGATTTCTGCGGAACAGGGATAATACCACTCAATTTTTTAATATCAATGACGGGCAATGCAATATTGAGCCGGGTCTGAATATATTTCATTATCTGCACTTCTCGTCTGATGGTAGGCGGTATAAAACCGATGGCATCCGCCTGGTGCACACTCACAAAGGACCGGATCCTTTCAGCAGTTTCTTTCATCATTATTTCCATCAGGTATTTATTCTGCCCCTGCTTGGCATAATGCAACAACACGCCGAGCCGTGTTTTTCCAAATCGTTCAATGGCGTAAAAGTCCAGGTAATACAAATCATCCAGCCATATGGTTCCATACCCTTTTGTTTTCTTCAGCTTGTCATGGCCATTGATGTTACCTTGAGCATCATAATAAGGAGCATAATTTTCTCTTGTGTCTTTGAATCCGGAAAGGGTCTTGAGTACCGGCAATTTTCTCTGCCTGCACCAGTTATCAAATGCCTCAATTCCTTCCCGGAGGTTGCCTGTCTCTGTTACGGCGAGAAAATTCTTTTTCAGCAACTCCCTATCCTTTTCAGCGATTTCAAGTTCAGCAGGCGCGACTGTTGTGGCACTTCCACCCCCAAGTAGCCGGTAAACCGTTTTCGGGGCGCGACCAAGTTTCTCCACAGTCCCAGCCTCTATTAGTTGGTTCAGTACGATGTGGACCATCTGTTTGGAGGCGGCCAGCTTGTCCACTATCTCCTTGACCGTAAGTTCTTTACTGGTTTCGAAAAGGCCCAGAATTTTTGATTTTATGGACATGTATTTGACTATTTACTGTCAATAGTCAAATGTACAAAAAAGTGCTGCCATTTCTACACTTAATGCACTTTCAAAGGGAGCATAATGAAGTTTCCTCGCGCTAGCGCATTCAATCAAAGTGGAGGCGTTTTTTCTTTAAACCCACCTATAGCCAAATTTACAGTAGTAAGGAGGTACGTGTAGTGGGCGCTGGGCTCGAGGGAAATGCAAGAGTTCACAGTATTTCAATATTGACGGCTACGCCCTGCTCAACGCCAGGGCTGGTGTGCGGGCAACGGATGGCTTGTCGTTGTTCATCTGGGCCCGGAATCTCCTGGACAAGGATTACTTCGAACAACTTTTACCCGCAGCGGGTAACGCCGGCCACTACGCAGGTGTACTCGGAGATCCCAGAACATATGGCGTAACACTGCGCTTTAATTACTAAAAATCATTTCAACTCATCTCAACGCCTGTCGCTCGGGTAGCGCAGGCCTTTTTCTTAATAAAATGTATAGTATTTATGAAATGGATAAATGGATAACAAGAGAGCGTCGACAATAAACAAAGCACCGGCTGCCGAGCCTGAGAACTAAACTTCCTGTGATTAAACCATACTGCTTGCCTATATAGTTTCACTATTTCATGACACCAGTTGATATCTTTTTAAGACTAATTGATTTAATGTGCATGACCACCCTCTTCTTCGCTGTTCTTCATTTTTGATAAAAGTGAATAAGCGCCCTTTACTACAACGTTCCCTTCTCTAAGTTTTGATATTTCCGTTGAAACGATCTCGGTATAACCAAACTCACTATGGCCCGTTTCTATCTCTGTCATTTCGAAATGCTGACCTTCCTCCCGGGTACCTTCATCCTGCCCTTGAGTTTTGGCATGAGTACCTTCTTCGGTTCCAGCAGGCCCTTTGGCCAGAATGAAAATATATTTCGTTCCCTGAAAGTCGATTATTGCATCATCCGGGAGTGCTGGAACCTGTGCACCCCCGGTTTCAACAACTGCATTCAGATACATTCCCGGTAATAGTTCCTTATCCTCCTCGTCAATATGACAATGGATCTGGATCGTCCGGTCTTTGCCGATCTGCCGGCCAATAAGATATACGGTTGCAAGTCTTTCTTTCGACTCATCGGCTAACGTAAACCGTACCTGCTGCCCAATCTTCAGCTTGGGAACGTCTCTCTCAAAAACAATTAACTCAGCATGCAAATGTTCGGTATCAACAATCTCGAACAAGACATCGGTAGGGTTTACATATTTCCCAATGTTTACATTTACCTCTGTCACATATCCATTGATGGGTGAATAGAGATTAATTGAACTTTTGACGTTTCCCTCTTCGACGGAACCGATATTCAGGTTAAGGACATTTAATTTCTCCCTCAAACCGTTGTACTTTGCCTGCCAGCTTGTGAAATTCGTTTTAGACTGCTGAAGGGTTTTCTCTGAATTAACATTTTCCCTCGCAAGATTTTGCTGACGTTCATAGTCGGCTTTGGCAAATTCAAAGTTGCCCTTAGCTTCAAGATAGTCCTGCTGGATCTGGATGAAGTCAAGGTTTTCAATGTTGGCAACCACCTGACCTTTTTTTACCCTCGATCCCTCAAGTAAAGAAGTGCTTTTAAGGAACCCTCCCATGGGAGCCGAAACGCTTACAAGTTGCTGCGGCGGTACATCCAAAACACCGTTAGCCCTGATCGTTCCACTGATTTGTTTTTGTTCAATAGCGCCCAATAAAACCCCTGCGGTTTTCATCTGAGCACCAGTAAGCTCAACAACATTATCCTCATCTACATGATCTACCTCAATGGTAGATTCCTCTGCAGGCTCCTTACTACAGGAAAAAAACAATAGAGAGACTAAGATGGCCAGGGATATATTTCTATACCTAAATTGTTTCATACTTTATTTATTTATTACCTGAAAGAAATTCGATGTAAACAATACTTTGGTTAAACTCATTCAATGTTTGAAGGTACCCTTCACGAATACTTATCACATTTCGTACGCCAAGCAGATATTCGGTGTACCCGATGTCTCCACCCCTGAAGCCTGCTTGTGATTGCTTTAAAATAAGATCAGCATTTGGAAGTGCTGATGATCGATAATATTCCAGACTGTTTTTGTTCCGCTGAAAAGTTTGAATTGCTTGTTCAAGCTGAGAATCAAGATTCAATCGTTGCGTAGCATAATTACTTTCCGCCACTTTCTTTTTGTATTCTGCGGCCCTGACTCTCCCTTGATGCGGTCCAAACCAAATCGGAAGTGCAACGCCAACCTGAAAGCCGGTAAATCTTTCGCTACTGTTTGCTATGGAACCCGTCTCCGGGTCGGCAGCACCTGTCAGTGTTTGGGTAAAGAAACCTAACAGAAGATCAGGGGCCGCTTTGGAAGCCATCACTTTCCTTTCACTTGCGGCTACTTCAATTTCCTGTCTTGCCAATGCCAGTGATGGATTGGAAGAGATGATTGAACTATCCAAACCTGTTGATAATGAAATCTCTTTTAGTTCTCTTTCCGCTATGTCTGGAGTGGCCGAGCTGTTTAGCAAGCTTTTCATCTGAGTTCGCAGAACAACAATATCTGATTCATTCCGGCGCAACCTGTTTTTAGCTTCATTGCGTTGTACTTCGGCCGTAGTCTGTTCCAGTAATTTTGTTTCCCCGGCCTGATAACGCAATGATGCCGCCCTGAAGAACCCCTCGAAAAGACTATCCTGCTGGAGTAAAAGTTTACGGAGACTATAACTATAAGCAAGCTGGTAATAGGTTTGCTTAACCTCCATTATCAGCTGATTCTCAGTTGAAGCTTTCCTTAATTCTGAGGCCGTAATTTGTGAACGATTCAACTTCCCCTGACTTCCAAAAGATGAAAATGGAATAGACTGAGTTATGCTAATATTGTTATCATTTTTCGTGTAACTGTTATACTGACCGTAAAGCAGGGTAACGTCTGTTTTCGGCAAATCAGTAGACGTTTTTTTAAGTTGTCTCTGAGCTTCCACCTGAAAGGCCGCAGCCCGAATTTCAGGGTTTTGCTTTATTGCCAAGTCAATGGCATCCTGTATTGTGAAAGTTTCCTGAGCAAATATTCTCGCAGAGAAAACACATAATATGGCAATCAATAATATTCTCATAGCTCAGAAGTTTTTATTCCTTTTTTACCAATTCTTTCAAAGTATATATAAAGACAAGGGAGAACCAGTAAGGTCAATAAAGTTGAACTGATAAGTCCTCCGATCACAACTGTTGCCAGTGGTTTTTGAACCTCAGCACCTGCGCTGGTTGCTAATGCCATGGGAAGGAAACCAAACGATGCAACCGCAGCAGTCAATAATACCGGTCTTAATCTTATTTGGGTCCCTTCTAAAATGACCGCATTTAGATCTGTCATTCCTTGTTTTTTCAATCTATTGAACTCCGCAATCAATACTATCCCATTCAGCACGGCGACACCAAATAATGCTATGAACCCAACACCAGCCGAAATACTGAATGGCATTCCTCGGAGCAACAAAGAAAACACTCCACCAATCGCTGCCATTGGGATAGCCGTAAAAATCAGCACGGCTTGTTTAATTGAATGAAAGGTGAAAAAAAGTAAAAGGAAGATCAGTAATAGCGCTGCAGGTACTGCTATCGATAATCGTTCCTGTGCAGCCTCAAGATTCTCAAATTGCCCTCCGTAGGTAGGATAATATCCCGGAGGAAAATCCACTCCTTCGTCAATCTTTTCCTGAATTTCCTCAACAACACTGGAGACATCACGACCCCGGACATTAAATCCGACAATGATCCTTCGTTTGGCATCCTCGCGCTGGATCTGGTTGGGGCCAATCTTAAACTCGATGTCGGCTAATTGTTTAAGCGGTATCTGCTGCCCTGAAGGTGCCGTGATAAATATATTTCTGACGTCTTCAATATTCTGACGGTTCTCCGAAGACAACCTGACGGTAAGATCATACCTTCGTTCACCTTCAAAAACAAGTCCGGCAGATTGACCCGCAAATGCGGTATTGATAGCCTGGTTAATATCTTGAACGTTTAAACCATATTTGGCTACTTCATCGCGGTTAATGTTTACTACAATCTGCGGGAGACCGGTAACTTCCTCTACGTACAAATCACGGACCCCTTCAACGTCGCGTACAACCTTTCCAACTTCCTGCGATAAATCGGTTAACACGGTAAGGTTTTCACCGAATATCTTTATGGCAATATCCTGCCTGACACCACTCATCAATTCATTGAAGCGCATCTGGATTGGCTGTTGAAAGCCGAATGTAACGCCAGGTACAACCTCAAGCGCCTCAGCCATCTTTTCGGCGAGCTCATCCCGACTTCTTGCTTTTGTCCATTCATTTTTTGGTTTCAGAATTACCATTAGGTCGCATGCCTCGATAGGCATAGGATCAGTAGGGATCTCTGAAGATCCTATCTTGCCAACAACTTTTATTACCTCGTCCGGGAATTCACGGAGTAAAACCTCAGAGCCTTTTGTCGCAGCTTCAATCGTATAGGACAAACTACTTCCTGTCAGCACCCTGGTCTCGACAGCAAAATCGCCTTCTTCCAGAGTAGGCAAGAACTCTCCGCCCATTCCCATGAAAACAAAAAGGCTTATGACAAAGAGAACTACAGCAGATATTACGACAAGCAATTTATGGCGTAATGCTCCTTTAATAACAGGCGTGTACTTCCGGTGAAAATAGTCCATCATCTTATCCGAAACATTCCGCTTATGTTGCGGATTCTTGCTCAGGAAAAGCGCAGACATCATAGGAATATAAGTAAGAGAAAGTATAAACGCTCCCAGGATTGCAAAGCTCACTGTTTGAGCCATGGGTTTGAACATTTTACCCTCAACGCCCACCAGTGCGAGTATTGGCAGATACACAATCAGAATAATGATCTCACCAAACGCAGCCGATGACCTTATCTTTGATGCGGATTCATAGACTTCAAGATCCATTTCTTCCTGACTAAGTCGTTGTGTTAGCCGCCTTAAGCCCAGGTGATGCATGGTTGCCTCAACAATGATTACTGCACCATCTACGATTAATCCGAAGTCGATAGCGCCCAGGCTCATCAGGTTACCGGAGACTCCGAACACACGCATCAGGGCTACCGCAAATAACATTGCCAACGGAATAACCGATGCCACTATCAGACCGGCCCGAAAGTTTCCCAGGAAGAGAACCAAAACCAGAATTACAATTAAAGCTCCTTCAATTAAATTTTTCTCCACCGTTCCGATTGCCCGGCCAACCAGCTCACTGCGATCAAGAAAGGCTTCAATGATCACACCTTCAGGTAAAGTTTTCTGGATCTGTTCTATCCTTTCCTTGACATTATTGACCACTGCGCTGGAATTTTCCCCTTTGATCATCATCACCACTGCGCCTACAACTTCCCCTTCCGCATTGTAAGTCATCGCTCCATACCGGACAGCATGACCAAAATGCACATCAGCAATGTTTCGGATAAGGATCGGAATGCCACCTTCGGTATTTGAAACAACGATCTTTCCGATATCCTCTGTTGAACTGATCAATCCTTCACTTCTTATGAAGTAAGCGTTGGGCTTTTTGTCTATATAGGCGCCTCCGGTATTTTGATTATTCTTTTCGAGAGCAGAAAAAACATCCTCAAGTCCAAGATTATAACTTCGAAGCTTGTCCGGATCAATAGCGATCTCATATTGCTTCAAATAGCCTCCAAAGCTGGCTACATCGGCAACGCCTGGTGTACCCAATAACTGCCTGCGAACAATCCAGTCCTGAATGGTGCGGAGTTCCATCGCATCATATTTATCTTTATACCCATCAGCTGGCCTGATGATATATTGATAAATCTCACCGAGACCGGTTGTTAGAGGCGCCATTTCAGGAGTCCCAACGCCGGGAGGAATTTGTTCGGATGCGCTTGTCAATCGCTCGTTTACCTGTTGCCGTGCCCAGTAAACGTCTACCTTGTCAAAAAACACAATGGTTACCACCGACAATCCGAACCTTGAAAAGCTTCTGATCTCCTCTATACCAGGGATAGTTGCCATAGTCTGTTCTACCGGAAAGGTCACGAGTCTTTCGATATCAAGGGCAGACTGTGATGGTGCTACAGTAATTATCTGAACCTGATTGTTTGTGATGTCAGGTACAGCATCAATGGGCAGTCTTGTCAGGGAGTACGAGCCCCAAATGATCAGGGCAACTGTAAACAAGCCAACTACCAGTTTATTCTTAATCGAATAATGAATGATCTTATCCAGCATATTATTTATCATAAAGTATCGAGTGCCTGATCAAAGAATCAATACGATTGACAATGATCGCTGCAAGGCCATAACTTAACGGCTACCAAGGCACTCTGAATAGAGGACGTTTTGCTTTCTGCGTATAAGCGCCCTACCTCCTTAAAAGGGAAGGAATGGCTTTAAGCCTTGGGAGGTTGCCAGATGGTATGAGGCACGGACTTAACCGAATCAGGTTTAACAGGTGAATTAGGGTCTGTTAACTGAGGAACAAAAAAAGAAAACTGAAAATATTTCGGTTGGTTAATGTGTGTACTGCAGCAACTGCAAATACAGAATGGAGAACAGTGATCAATTTCCACAGGAGAATGCTCATGTGCTGAGATACTTACTTCAACCAGGAATTGTTTTTCATCAACACAAGTGTCCTTATCACTGCACGGGTAACATGCAACGAGTACAATATATAAAGACAATAAAATATTGATCAATTTTTTCACTGGCCAAATTTAAATGAAAAATTCGTGCAATAAGGATGCAAGTAGCGTTTTTGTTTGGAAGAATAGAAGAAAAAGGCGCTACAACGACCCTTCGGCAACGCGCATTTAAGAAACGCCAGCCGCTTTAAATCCTCCTGTTTAGTGGGTGCCTTTTCTATACTCTTCCTTGATC
>JBBDXJ010000114.1:29565-35395 GCA_040902445.1 Cyclobacteriaceae bacterium
TAAAGAGATTGCCGCCAGAAGGATTTCGGAAAATCTTTCTCATCAACAATTCCCAACTCTACCTTTTCAGGATTGGATGTCATAAATGCCGTTCCGAACAGGAAATCCCAAATGCTGAGACTGATACCAAAATTTACTCCATGACGATATCGTTCCGGCCAGTGTTTAGCATGATGCCAGGTATGCATTTGTGGGTTATTGAAAATATACTTAAACGGACCCAGCCTGAATCGAATATTGGAATGATTGAAGTGCCCAATGCTTAATGCTACTATATGCACCAGAAAGAATTCCTGAAGACCAAAACCAATCATTGCTAACGGAATGTATTCTATCGTGCGATAGACTATATTTTCCATCCAATGAAAACGCAGGTGTGCAGCAAAACCCATTTCTTTTACGGAGTGATGAACTTTATGGAATTCCCAAAGAAAAGGTACGCGATGCAAAAGTCTATGAACGTTCCAATGGATAAAATCACGCACAACAAAAAGTGTAAGCAATTGTGCCCAGGCCGGCCAGGAGTTGATCTCAATGGCCACAAGATTTTGTATTCCAAGTGATCCAAGGAAGTCATTGAAGGCGATAACAAATACGTTTGAGATTGCATGATATCCGATGAGTGAGAAGATGAAGAAGTTAAAGAACATATAGAAACCATCCATCCAGAAATCCTGTCTTATTTTCGGTTGCTCTTTACGCCAGGGATAGAACCATTCCAGCAGGAAAAAGAAAAGTGAAATTCCGATAAGCCAATAGAAATAGTTATTCCACGCGGGGTATCTGATTGCATTGTAAAGATACACCGCATAGTCACTGAATGAACTGATGAAAGTTTCCCAATACTTCATGTCTTTTGCATCTTCGAATCATTGTTAATGAGAAAATTGAACATCAACTTTCGGCCGTTGAACTTGTTTAGAAGCGCAACTCATCCTGAACTTTATGATTAATGACGATACAATTGTCAATAGACCGATAGCCAGCACGGGAGCCAGCAGTCCGAACTGGTCGGCTATCAATCCTGTAAGAATAGCCCCTATGGCATACCCCAGGTCGCGCCATAGACGGAAGATCCCAATACTCTGTGGTCGCTGATCAGGATGGGTGTAATCTGAAACTGCCGCAAGGAAGGTTGGATAAACTATAGCCGTCCCGATGCCTAACAACGCAGACAATATGATGAACATGTTGAATGACTCCGACCACATCATCGCGACAAGGGCTACACCCTGGATGAACATTCCCCAAAATAATAGATTTCTTTTGCAAAACTTGTCTGCAAGCGAGCCAGTAAAGAGTTGGCCCATACCCCAAATTGCAGGATAGGTCGCGACAATAATTCCCGTATCATTAAGATTGAAACCCTTTGATGCTAATAAAAGCGGAAACAGACCCCATACCATTCCGTCATTCAGGTTGTTGACCAATCCAGCCTGAGTGACCGATCCAAGGTTCCTGTGCTTCCATGTTGTTTCCCAGAAAACATTCTTAAGTTTAGGACCCGTGCTTGACGTGGATTCCAACAGAACGTGTTTATGAGTATCCCTCACAAACAGCGCGCTCAAAAGTAGACCTGCAATGGCAAGCCCGATCCCGACATAAAAGGGATATGGTCTTAAGCCGTATTCATGGGCAATCCAGCCTGTCACAAATGCGATAGAGGCTAAGGCGATGTATCCCGCAAATTCATTCAGGCCCATTGCAAAACCCCTGTTCTTCTCTCCCACCAGATCAATTTTCATCACGACCGTACTCGACCATGAAAGACCCTGATTAATTCCCAAAAAAATATTTGCTGCGATTATCCAGTTCCAGCTGGTTGCCTCCATTAAGAGTATTGGAACGGGTAGTGCGAATAACCATCCAAGGATTAACAATCTTTTGCGACCAAACCGATTGGCTAATACACCTGCATAATAATTTGTTATCGCCTTGGTAATCCCAAAGACAACGATGAAAGAAAGTATAGCTGTTTTTGCAGCCAGGCCAAAATATGCTTCAGCAATTTGAGGGATAATTGTCCTTTCAAGTCCCACCATGCCACCGACAAAAGCATTTATCAGAACAAGTAAGGAAAACTGTTTCCAGTTTTCCTTTAGGCCAAGTCGAATTTGAGGCTGGTTCATAAAAATAAACTTTTTGCTCGATACATTCAAGAGAGATGTTAGGCTTCCCTTCTCAAGTCTTTGTCATTAAATAAATTTGAAAACATAAAACCGCCTGTTCTGTATGTTTCCTATTTCCAGGCCTGGCAAACTACTGCTCTCATCGGGGCGATCATTGGTGCCTCACCATATTTATCGCTGAGCGTTTTTTCAACTTTAGAGATTATTTCATCCAGCCATTCAGGATCGCGATTCATTATTTCGGTGTAAAGAGATCCTCCTTTAACCAGCCCATGAGCAGCATCTCTTGCAGTGATACATTGCGTTTCTTTCTCAACTATTTCAGATCTCACTTTTGAAAAGCCTGCAGCTCGAAGACTGTCTTCTATCATAGAGGGGTCATTCATTGAGAATGGAAGCTTGTATGTTTCGGGCAATGAATCACCAAAATAATCTTTTACGATTGTCCTGAAAACGTAAGAAGCCTCATTAACCTCAAGCCTGTCCCATGTGGCCATTAACAAGGTTCCACGGGGACGCAATACTCTATAGGCTTCTGCGAAAGCTTTTCTCTTATCCGAGACAAACATGTATCCGAAGCAACACACTATCAGGTCAACGCTATTGTCGCTGAATGGCAGTTCATGCGCATCTATAATCCGCCAATCAATACTTAATGACTTCAATTTATCCATTGCTACTGCAAGCATATCCTGACTTATATCCGATGCAACAAGTAATGATGCTTCGGGAATTGACTTTCTCAAGTGCCGCGTAACTCTGCCAGTGCCACTTCCCAGCTCCAGGGCAATGTTAATACCAGATGGATCGATCCGCGCAGCAATATCAATCGCATACGGCTCAAAGAACATTGGCCCGAGATATTCATCATAACTTTTTGGAATGGACCCGGAAAAGTATGGCGAATTGGATGTTGTGTTGCTCATTTGTGAAAGTTACTTTTTAAGCAATTGCACAATGGTTTCCTCCGGCTTCCAGATCCGCCAATTGGTGGCCTTTATAGGAACCACGCTTATTTATTCCAGCTATTGTAAGGTAATTGGGTGGGGTTGGTGGAATTTTCGACAAAGCATATTCAACAAACTGCGATTCACTTAATTCAGACACATTACCATTCTCTTTTACTTTCAAAATGGACTTGCCAATAAGTTTCCCGTCAAACAAAATACTTTTAGACGTATGCGCGGGAAGAACAATCACTGAAGATGGCAGGGAAAGGAGCTGTTTTAATGAATGGTACAAGCTTTTAGCTTTTTGAACCACTTCATCTTGTTCAGCCTTCAGATCCGGCCTGCCTATTCCATCTATGAACAGAGTATCGCCAGTAAAAATCGCCTGATCTCCAAGCTTGAAGGTTGTGCTCTCCCAGGTATGGCCAGGCGTATGAATAACCTGCAAAGAGGTTTTGCCAAAACCAATGGTTTCACCCGAGGCAACCGGAGTAAATTCAAATTCCACTTTTGCCTTGTCTAGTAACAAGTGCTTTGCTCCACTTTTCTTCGCCAGGTCGCGTGTTCGGGAAATATAATCTGCATGTATATGAGTATCCAAAACATATTTTATACTCCATCCATTCTCTTTCGCTATCTGCAAATAAACATCAGGGTTCAGACAAGCATCTATAACGATTGCTTCTCTGTCGGACCCAATTATGTACGATAACACACCTTTTGCAGCCCTTCTTACCTGAATGACCTTTAACCCACCTGGAAAATTCACTTCAGCAGTGTTCCATGCATAGTTCCAGGCTTTCATTCCGCCTTCCAGTGAATATGCCTGAACCCCTTTCTTTCGTAGGGCATCCGATGCAATCATGCTTGTTCTTCCTGCAGCACATACAGTGACAACGGTGGTATGATCAGGTATTTCAACTTCAGCAAGAACTGTATCGTCTCCATTATTAAGTCTCTTGTATGCGTCAACGTGGGTGCTCCCGGCGATGTGCCATTCATCTCTTTGATCGGCTGGTCTGACATCTAAAATGAACACGGACTCTTTCTTTTTGAGCTTATCCTGCAGTTGTTCAACGGTCAGCGTTTTCTTATCGGCCATAATATCTCAATTAGTTTTAACTGGTAAACCCATCAAAGACCAATCAGGAAAACCTTCCTCAAGTCTTGTAGCCTTATACCCGGCTTTATTTAGTAAGGCTACTGCTTCGTCAGCGTAGACACAGAAAGGGCCGCGGCAATAAGCAATGATCTCATTTCTCTTGGGGAGCTCTTTTAAACGACCCGCTAATTCATCGATAGGGATTGAGATAGCGCTGGCAATGTGCCCAGCATTAAACTCCGCTTCTGGCCGCACATCCAGTATGGTGATTCTTCCAGACTCGATCTTTTTGATAAGCTGATCTATCGAGACTGATTCAAACTTGACTTTCGAATGGCGAAACTCTTTTACCAATTTTTCAATGGTAGCTATTCTCTCCACGCCAAGTTCCCGCAAGGCTTTCCATGCTTTAAATACATTCGTGTTTGCTAACCGATAATGAATAAAGTTGCCTTGCCTGGTGATATCTACCAGCTGAGCGCTTTTTAACACTTGAAGATGCTGCGATGCATTTGCTACTGAAATATGCGTCTGTAACGATATCTGTTCGACGGAAAATTCCTTCTGTGCCAGCAACTCAATGATTTCAAGGCGATGCGGATTCGCAAGAGCCTTTGTGATCTTTGCTAATTCTTCGTACACTTTGTTTTTAAAATCTCTTTTGTTCATAGTTTAATGCTCTTCTTAATCATATATTTCTATCTAACTTCAATCTCCATCGAAAATTCAATTCCTCTGGGAGAGAGACAGCGTATCGAATCACAAGCCTGGAAATTCAATTTCCCATCGAGTCGGTGTATCCCCTTTTGAATTTCTTTTTGTGTGCGGAAAAAAATGCCGATTTCAAATCTTCCGTCATATACATCAAGATATTCATTTGTTCCTTCCAATCTAAATTTTTTGGCCGATGGGAAAACCTGCTTTTTTACGATGATATCTTTACCATAACTCATTTCAAGTGTGGTTGGTATGATAAATTCGTTATCTACTTTATTGGCCTGAATGTGGTAACCGTTCTTTACTTCAATTGCAACATTGATCATTGAATGATTGCCTGCCTTTACAATCACGCCTGGCGAATTCACTTTAACAATTTCATCAGCATTGATCTGACTGCCAGCAGTAAAGCTGCTCACCAGGAATATGGTCAACCATTTCGTCATTCGCCGGCATTAATCAGATCATCCAGTGTTTGTCTCAGATTTGTAAGCTTGGCGTCAAAGCTGGTGGTATTAAGCAAAGAATAGTAACTGATCTTTCCTTCTTTGTCAATAATCAGGTTAGCGGCGATGGGCACTTCGTGTCGCTCCAGGGAAGGCTGCACACCCGCAGGTGCGTAGCTTGCAGATACTTTACCGTCTGCATCCAGGAGCACTGGGAACGAAAAATTGAAACGGCTAAAGGATCTTTCAACGACTTCTTTGCCTTCTTTGACATCGACGATAAACACCTCAACTCCTCTATCACGGTAATCTTTGTAAAGTTGTTCAAGGTTTGGCGCTTCAGCGTTACAAAACGGGCACCAGGTGGCTGCAAAATGTATGACTACATACCTGCCTTTGAACTGATCTATGGAATATATTTTGCCATTAAGGTCGTTCAGTGTAAAAGCAGGTGCCATTTGGCCAAGCATTGGCTGAACCTCCTGC
>JBBDXJ010000115.1:0-5550 GCA_040902445.1 Cyclobacteriaceae bacterium
TCTGATGATGACTACCTACAGCAAAGCGTATGTGGCCTCCGTCAACAAGGGTAAGGACCGCGAGAAAACAGCCCTCGCTATTGTTGAAGCGGAAAAACACAACGGGCCTTCGCTCATTATCGCCTACTCCCCTTGCATCGCACACGGTTATGACATGAAGCTCACAAAGAAACAATCCGAAAAAGCAGCGAAGTGTGGTTACTGGCCCATGTACAGGTTCAACCCGGATATACGAAATGAAAATCAGGGGCCTTTAATGTGGGACGGGGTTGAGATTGATACCGGATTTGAGGATTATCTCCAGGAAGAAATTCGCTACAAGACCCTGAATATGACCAACCCTGAAGAATCGGCCAGGTTAGTCAGTGAAGCCGTGAAGGATAATGCAAAACGGTTTCAGGATATTAAACAACTGTTATAGATCGTAAACAAAAGATCATGAATATCAACCTGTCAACAACGTATGGTGGATTGACGATCAAAAATCCAATCGTGATCGGTGCCAGTAACTTAGTGACCGATGTAGACAACCTGGTCAAACTGGAAGAAGCCGGAGCCGCAGCGATCGTCTACAAATCCTTATTCGAAGAGCAAATCCAGCTTGAATCATTTCAGCTGGATGAAATGCGGGAATCTTATAGTGACCTTGATGCCGAGCATAGCTCTTTCTTTCCTTCCACAGGACACGCTGGTCCGGTCGACCATCTAAAGCAACTGAAGGAAGCCAGGAAAGCCATCAAAATCCCGCTTATAGGAAGTTTAAATTGCATCAACGACGATGCATGGCTGGAGTATGCATTAAAGATGGAAGACACAGGGATTGATGCGCTTGAGCTGAATTTTTATCACACCAATATTGATTTTACAACAAGCGCACAAACAATCGAAGAAAAACAGATCAGGGCGTTGGAACTGGTACGTGCGGGGGTCCGGCTTCCGCTGTTTGTCAAACTCAGTCCATTCTATACCAATACATTGAGACACATTTTAAAACTGGACCAGTTTGGTGTAGATGGATATATTCTATTCAACCGGTTGTTTCAACCCGATATTGATATCGAGGAAGAGGAACATTATTATCCTTACAACTTCAGTCAACAAGGCGACAGCCGGCTCGCCCTGCGCTATGCAGGATTGCTCTACAAAAAAATTAAAGGCACAGTAGTCTGCAACACCGGTATTCACAGTGGCAAAGATGTAGTTAAAATGTTACTTGCCGGTGCAGATGCGGTACAGGTAGTGAGCGCAGTATATAAAAAAGGTATCGGTATCATAACCGGCATGTTACAGGAAATAGAACAGTGGATGAGCGAAAAAGAATATGATTCATTGTTCGACTTTCAGGGCAAGCTATCGAAACAGAATCTGGCTGATCCATTTGCTTACAAGCGCGCACAATATGTGGATATCCTGATGAAGTCCGATGTGTTCATGAAATACCGTGATAAACGCGGTTATTATGAAACCCGGCACGAGGAAGATCAAGACTAAATCAAAAAGAAATGCTTGTAAAATCACTAATATTAAATGAATTATGGCAAGAATTGGGATTTTTTTTGGCTCAACAGAAGGGAACACTGAGCGTGTCGTTAATCAGATCCAGCAATTATTTGGGGATGCGGCAGAGGCACATAATGTAAACGCTGCCAGTGCAGACGATATGCAACCGTATGCTTACATAGTTCTTGCCTGCCCCACGTGGGAAATAGGCAGACTGCAGGAAGACTGGGACAGTTTTATCGATGAGGTCGAAAAGGTTGATTATGCTGGCAAGAAAGTAACCTATCTTGGTCTTGGCGATGCTGACGGGTATCCCGACACCTATCTGGATGCACTGGGAATCATTCACGACCGCATTAAAGCAAAGGGAGCAACCTTTGTTGGTTCATGGCCTACCGATGGATATAATTTCAATACATCCAAAGGCGTGGTAAACGGCAGGTTCCTTGGCCTTGCCATTGATGAAGACAATCAAAAAGATATGACCACAGCCCGCGTTGAAAAATGGGTAGCTGAACTGAAGAATGAATTTATCTGATCATGCCTGTAATTCGGTTTAAAAAGCCGTGTTATCCAATAAGCAAAGCACTGCATGGATATCTTCTGCTCACCCACCGTGAGACAGAAGTACCGATCTCATATCGCGATCTGCTTCACTACAACAGCTCGGTTCCCCTGTTCGACAGCAAAGGATCAGATACCTTCTGGGAAACCCTTATCTACAATCAGTCCGATCTCAGGTTCATCCACGAATGCCTGAGAAAAATATATGCTCAACTGAAAGTAGGTGGTGATGAGCAGATTATGGACCACCTGTACATCGATCGTATTGACTACTGCCTTTACGCCAATACAAATCCGCTGCGTGTCCGGATTGTAAACCGCCTTAATGATCTCTTCGATTACTTTTATGTAAAGCAGGCTGATATGTCGCGGATCTATGGCATGGAACTGGAGCATCTCCTATCTTCCAGCAAAATCCATTACCTTGTGAAAGGAGCAACGCTGATCGAAGAACATATCCAGGGCATACCGGGGGATACATTTATTAAAACTTTCTTGCCGCGAAAGGATTACAATCCGCTGCGCCTTGCCAAGGAATTTGTAAAGTTTAATGAACGCAGTCTTGTCCAGTTACTGGGCGATATGCGCAATGATAATTTTGTAGTGGAGGCTATTCCGGATTTTGATGAGCTGTATTTCAGAATGCGCGCCATTGATTTCGACCAGCATTGTTACGAAGGCGACCTGAAGATTTACATGCCGCAATATTTCAAGGAAAACAATCCCATCATTAACCTGGGATTCAAATCCATGTCTCCCGTGCTGGAATTGCAATATCAGAAGGAAGAAAGGACCCGTCTGCTGATCCGCGCCAAAGCTGTGGATGGCCAACTGGAAATGCTGCTGTACGCGATGCGCGATGAAGAGCTTTCAACACAAGAGAATGTACTAAGGCTTCGCTCCGCACTGGCTCGATTATATGAAGACAACGAATTTCTTAAAGCAAACACAATGGGAGAATTGGTCGCCACAAGTCTGCAGATGCTGGAAGCGCATCCCGTCAGAAAGAGGCATCGCTGAGCTGGCTGCCAGATCCTTGATGCTCGTAAAATGCAGGACAATTGTTTACGTTGCGGTAAGGCGCGAATCACTTGACTCCCAGAATTCAGAATCTAGCTATATTCCAGGAATACGTGTGACCTAACACTCGCCTGCATTTACCAGAATCCAACATCTGGATCTAGCTAGAATCTAGCATCCAGCCTGGACTCAAACCACCCAGCTCGATTCACCTGTCAGCAAACTTTGCAGGTCCCCCTCTCCTTTTGTGACAATTTCGTGTTGTATCTGATTCACCACACGCTGTTCATAAGTCACACGGTCGATCGCCTGAAGTACACCCATCGGCCTTGGAAGATCTTCACTGTAGGTCATGTTTGCAAGAATGAAAGCCAGAGTACTGTCTTTCTCATTATGAATCAACAGATCGTTTACAGAATGTTCTCCCTGATCCAGGTTTACAACACGTGGCGTGTAACCATCCAGAATAATTCCTTTGTTTTTAGTCTTCCCAAAAACCAGCGGCTTTCCATGCTCCAGAAAGATGGTGTGGTTGTCACGCGTTTCTGCATTTGTATAAAGATCGAAAGCGCCATCGTTGAAAATCCGGCAGTTCGTGTAAATCTCCACAAAGGCAACACCTTTATGTTCGTAAGCGCGCTTAAGCAATTGCTGCAATTGTGCACGGTCCTTATCATGGCCCCTGGCCACAAACGTCGCCCCCGCGCCCAACGCGAGGGATACAGGATTAAAAGGATCATCCAGTACGCCTAACGGTGAAGACTTTGTGATCTGTCCGCAATGTGAAGTCGGAGAGTATTGCCCTTTCGTTAGGCTGTATACTTCATTATTGAACATCATGATGTTCAGATCTACATTTCTGCGGCAGGCATGAATGAAATGATTTCCACCGATACTCAGATTATCTCCATCACCCGTCACCACCCAGACGCTCAGGTCAGGCCGCGCGATCTTCAACCCTGAAGCAATGCCTAGCGCCCGTCCATGAATGGAATGGAAGCCATAAGTATCCATGTAATAAGGAAAACGCCCGGAACATCCAATACCGGAAACGTATACGATTTTTTCTTTAGGGATTCCCAGGTCAGGCATCAGCCGTTGTGCCGGTGACAATACGGAGATCGCCCCGCATCCCGCACACCACCTTACGTCGACATTGGGTTTAAAGTCTTTTGCCGTATACAGAGCACTGCCCGTATGAGGCCTTTCGAGCAGCTCATCTATCTTTGTCTTCATACAAGTTCTTCTGTTTGGATTAATAAAGTAGTTAATCTGCCTTCCAGCTCAACGGACGTGAAGGGTTTGCCCTGCACCTTATGAATGCCAATTACGGGCTTTAGATATTTGCCTTGCAGCAGGAACTGAAGCTGACCCATATTGAGCTCTGGTACGACTACACGTTGAAAGCAATCAAGGATCTGGCCCAGATTTTTTGGAAATGGATTCAGATAACTCAAATGCAAAAATGAAAGATGATAACCTTTGTCGCGAAGACGTTCAAATGCAGTCTTTGCAGCTCCGTAAGTACTTCCCCAACTGATCATGAGCAGGTCTCCTGCCGGATCACCTTCCACAATGGCATCAGGAATATCATTGGCTATACGCGCGACTTTTTCCGCACGCAATGTGACCATTCTTTCATGGTTGAGGGCATCACTGCTTACATTTCCGGATCCGTCTTCCTTTTCCAGTCCGCCAATGCGGTGCTCCATTCCTTCAAAGCCTGGAATAGCCCATTGTCTCCGCAAGGTCTCTTCATCGCGTTTATAAGGAGCAAAACCAGATGCATCCTTTGCAAAAAAAGCCTGGATATCCCGAAGATCCTCAACAGACGGTATCTTCCAAGGCTCAGAAGCCTGCCCGATGTATCCATCGCTGAGCAAAAGAACCGGAGTCATATATTTCAATGCAATGCGAGCAGCTTCCAATGTAAGATCAAAACAATCCGACGGACTTGCAACGGCAAGGATAGGCATTGGCGCCTCACCATGTCGGCCAAACATCGCCATCAGTAAATCACTTTGCTCCGTCTTCGTGGGCACTCCGGTTGACGGACCTGCACGCTGAACATCCACAATTATGAGTGGAAGTTCAACCATAACTGCAAGGCCCATTGCTTCCGTTTTCAGTGATAGGCCAGGGCCGCTGGTGGTTGTCGCGGCCAGGCTTCCGCCAAAGGCAGCTCCGATCGCACTGCAAATACCGGCAATCTCATCTTCAGCCTGTAGGTGTTTCACTCCGTATTTTTTGTAGCCCGCTATGTTATGTAAAATATCTGTTGCAGGAGTGATCGGATAAGACCCGAGGAATAGCGGTAAATTTGCCTTCCGGGCGGCTACGACTAACCCAATGGCTACAGCCTCATTTCCGGTGATATTCCGGTAACGCCCTGCAGGCAATGATGAGCGATCAATATTGTATTGTTTCAGAAACGCTGGACTCTTCTCCGCATAATTCCAGCCCGCC
>JBBDXJ010000116.1:0-5541 GCA_040902445.1 Cyclobacteriaceae bacterium
ATAGTTTTCACTGTACTTTCCCTTACCCTGCCTTTTCATTCCTGGTCACAAGGCTGCAGCGATGCGGGCTTCTGCACGATGGGAGCCATGAAACCAGACCAACCGTTCAATAAAAAAATCCCGATTAAATTGCGGTCAATGGAAGTAAGCTTCTACCGCGGAACTACTACACTTTCACCCATCGTGTATGTAGGCACCCTGGATATGAGTTTCAACCTCCTCGATGACAAGACCTTCTTTCAGATCAAATTACCCTATCAGGCAGTACAAGGAAATTTTGGAAAGACATCCGGCATGAGCGATATATCCCTGTGCCTTACACGCAATATTTTCAGCTCCGGGCAATTTGATTTCAATATTTCCATCGGCGGAAAAATTCCCTCCAATGATGCAGACCTCAAAGATGAAACCTTCGATCTTCCGCTGCCGATGTACTATCAAACGAGCCTGGGAACGTATGACATTATTGCGGGGATGTCGATGATCAGCCGTCAATGGTTATTCGCAACCGGAATACAACACCCGTTCAACAGGAACAAAAATCACTTTACATGGGCGCCATGGATACCCGTGTATCAAAACGGAGAAGGCGCAGATTATGTCCGCTCATATGATGGCGCGTACGAACTGAAACGCGGTACCGATGTGATGTTGCGCATTGAACGAAACTTCCGTTTCTCACGAATTAATTTTTCAGCCGGCGTCCTGCCTATTTTCAGAATAGTAAAAGACGAGGTCACGCAGGCCAGTACCGGTGAACGTATCAAACCCGACCGCACCACAGGAATGGCGATGTCAGCCATAGTCACTGCAGGATATAGTTTTAATATTCAATCCGGAGTAAAGATTTTGTACGGAAGAAAAATATCACAACGCGAGGTCAATCCTGACGGACTAACTCGTCATGATGTGGCTACCATCAGTTATTATTACCGCTTTTGATCATGCGAAAAATCAGCGTTTGCGTCCTGCTTCTCTCTATGAATTCAGTCCTTTACTGTCAACAACTGGAAAGCGAGCTAGTGCGGACCGTCGACAACCTGCTCATAAATTCGAAATTTCTGGAAGCGGTACAACTCCTTGAATCCACATCAGCCAGGCCTTCCCTGCTGCTGGAAAATAAAAAAGCGGAAGCTCTCACCCGTTTGGGACATTTTGAACAGGCCGAAAAATTGCTGAGAACCATTAAAACAAAATTAGCTGAAAATCCCGATGTCTTTCTGCAGGCAGTCACCAATACCAATCTTGGTTTTCTGCAATTGAACCAGGGTCGAACCGATCTGGCGGAAGTATCCTTGCGAAATGCTCTCCGTGAATTCGAAGGCGCCGGCAGGTACACTTCTCCCGAAGCTGCCCAGGCGTTGTCTAATCTGGGACTGGTATATATGAGTCTTGGGAAATACACCCAGGCGCAGGAACAATTACACCGTGCGCTATCGCTTCGCGAAAGGGAGAAAAAGAACGGTGATGAATTGATAGCCGCATCATACAATGATCTTGGACTGGTTTATAGCCAAACTGATAAAGACAAGGCACTCGATTACTTTGGACAGGCGCAGAAAATGTACGTCGCTCTCTATGGTAGTCAACATCCGAAAATTGCCATCGCGAATATTAACATCGGCATCATCTACCGCGATCTCGAATTGTTTGGCGATGCGGTAAATAATTTTGAAACCGCCCTGAAAGTCTGGAATGCAGTTTATCCTCAACCGCATCCTGCGAAAGCAATTGCATTGTACAACCTCGGTCAAACGTATCTGCAATTGAAAGATCAAAAGGCGGCCATGGAGTATTACGAGCTATCTCGAAAAATGTACGAAGATTGTTATGGCCCGAAACATCCGGAACTTGCCTCTGTCTTGAATGCTATCGGCAACCTCAGGCTCGCCGCATCGGATTTTGATGAAGCTTTGAATTCGTATCAGAAATCATTACAGGCCAATGTTCTGGATTTCAACCAAAACAATGTCACGGCTAACCCGCCGCTTGAGAACTATTATAACGGGACACGATTGCTGCACACACTATTGTTTAAAGCACAGGCATTTGAATCAAGATACCTGCAAAAATCTTTGAAATTCAGGGACCTCACAGAAGCGCTGAATATTCTTGCCCTTTGTGATTCACTCATCGATCAACTGCGGCAGCAAAGCACCAACGAAAGCGATAAAATGTTGCTGGGCGTAATGGCCAATGAAGTATACAGCGACGGCGTGCGCATAGCCCATGAAGCAGGAGTAAATGCCTTAAAGAAAGCGCCTTATTTCGAGAAAGCTTTTTACTTCGCAGAAAAAAGCAAGGGGGCAGTGCTCCTGGAGTCTATCTCAGACACAAATGCAAAATCATTCGCCGGCATCCCGGATGATCTGCTCGAAGAGGAAAAAAATTTAAAATCGGCGCTGACCCTAAGCGCGCAGAAGCTGGCGCAAAAACCCACACGGGAGGAAGAAAAGATCCTGCGGGAAAATTCCTTTGAGCTGAAAAGACGTTATGAAGCCTTTATTGAAAAGCTCGAGCATCAGTTTCCGGAGTACTTCAATCTCAAGTTCAATGCCACAGCCCCTTCAGTGTCACAGCTTCAGAACCTGCTAATTGCAAAGACCGCGCTGCTCAGTTACTTTATTGATGAGAAGAACAGTCAATTGTATATTTTCCTTATCCGAAAAGGCCACTATAAAATATGGCAACGTGCCCTGTCGAAAGACTTTGATAAATACATTACAGGACTCCGCAATGGCCTCTATTTCGCGGAGGCAAATACTTTTAAAGAATCATCATATATATTGGCAACAATACTGGTCCCTCCCCTTCCTTCTTCCATAAGCGACCTGGTTATATTACCCACTGGCAGGCTTGGACTAATACCCTTTGAGGCGCTGCTGATGGATAACGCTGAAAAAATTACAAGTTATAGTTCGATGCCTTACCTGGTGAACCGTTTCAGTGTGCGCTACGAATTTTCCGCAGGTCTGTTGATTCAGAAATCAAAGAAACCGGCGTCTGGTACTTCTCCTTCCATTTTCCTGTGCGCGCCAGTCAGTTTTCCAGGAAAGGAGTATCTTGGAGAGCTTCCCGGAACGGAAAATGAGGTTCAGGAAATTTCGAGATTGTTTAGCGAAAAAAATCTGACGAGCGCGGCTTACACGCGCGTCCAGGCCGATGAAAAACTTATTAAAACCAGCAGCTTAAAAAATTACAACTTTGTTCACTTTGCAACTCACGGGGTAGTCGATGAATCCAATCCTGAACTATCGAGGATCTTTTTGCAGTCCGGTTCCAAAAGCGAAGATGGAGATCTGTTCGCCGGCGAAATTTACAATCTTGAGTTGAACGCCAACCTCGTTACACTTTCCGCGTGCCAGACAGGGTTGGGCAAAGTCTTAAAGGGCGAAGGTGTGATCGGCCTTTCGCGGGCGCTGGTATACGCCGGGGCGAAGAACATTATCGTATCCTTCTGGAATGTGGCTGATGAATCGACTTCGCTTCTCATGAAGGATTTTTATCACAACGTGCTGGAAAACCCCGGCGCGGATTATAGTACCGATCTGCGCAAAGCCAAATTGAAGCTACTCAACAACGAAAAATACTCAGCTCCTTTTTATTGGGCGCCCTTTGTGCTCATAGGCTTTTAGAAGTTTTAATTAAGTGGTAAGCTAATGTTTGCCGGCTTACGGGCGTTTACATTACAATTTGTCCGCCCATGCTTAAAACTTAAAACTAAGACTACATGCACATTTTTTTGATTCGGAAGTAAAGTATGCTACAGAGGCTTCCCTGCCCATGCAAAAATGTGTAGCTTTAATTATACCGCAGAGAAAAGCAAATAAAGCGCACACAACACCAATACGATGAGGGGTGAACGGGGTTGCCTGCTTAGGTGATCGCGCTTCATTTCTTTGCAAAGATAATTATTTTGGAGAAATTCATTGTCATTGAATAAAAACGGATTTTTACCCCAATAAGTTTATGAACCACTATAACCCGTACAACAGACGCACATTCCTGAAAAAAGGTCTTCTTTTCAGTGCTGGAATGGTTGGTATTCTAAGATCGGGACCTACGGCAGCGCTTGCAGGGAAAAGGAAGCGAGTAATGACCGTAACAGGTATGATCGATTCTTCAGCTATGCGAAATACGCTGGCGCACGAGCATATCCTCGTGGATTTTATTGGCGCGGAAGAAATTAATCCACCCCGATGGGATCGCGATGAGGTTATTAAAAAGGTATTGCCCTACCTGGAAGAAGCAAAGAACTCGGGATGCCATACACTCGTGGATTGCACTCCAAATTACCTGGGTCGCGATGTTGTGCTTCTGAAACAACTCTCGGAAAAAAGTGGATTGTACATTGTGACCAATACGGGTTATTACGGGGGATCTGATAACAAATTTCTACCCGCGCATACTTTCAGTGAGACGGCTGACCAATTGGCCAGGCGTTGGATAAATGAATGGAAAAATGGTATTGATGGAACTCCCATCAAGCCTGGATTCATGAAGATCAGTGTCAATCCTTCCAACCTCTCGGACGTCTCGCGAAAATTAATTGATGCAGCAGCCCACACGCACCTTAAAACCGGATTAACGATCGCCTCGCATACTGGTCCGGCTGTGGCTGCTTTCGAACAATTAGAGATCCTCAAATCACATAGGATTGATCCCGCTGCTTTCATCTGGGTACATGCGCAAAACGAAACAGACAACGATCAATACGTGAGAGCCGCGCGTGAAGGTGCATGGGTGAGCCTCGACGGACTCAGTAGTGATAATGTCCAGGATTACATCCAAAAACTTTTATTCCTGAAAAAAGAAAAATGCCTCCATAAAATTCTTCTTTCACACGATGCGGGTTGGTATGATCCAGGCAAAGCCGATGGCGGAGATTTCAGGGAATACACGGTGCTGTTTAAGAAACTCATTCCAGCACTGGAACTGGAAGGGTTTGTGGAATCAGAAATCCTGGAGTTAATACAGAAAAATACAGCAAATGCATTTTCAATAGGTGTGAAAAAATTAAAGAAAAAACGTAGATGATGAAATTGGGAAGAATTCCCTTTTAGAACCTCTCCTATGCCTGCCCTTGAAGTAATGTTGGATTTCGCCAAATTACTGTCAGGAGCAGGTTCACAGAGAAAACGCTATGGCAAAACAGCTTTGTTCACTGTGTTTGGAGAGGACTTTAAAGTAAGGGCATTCGCGCGAAATTTCCTAAGGATTTTTAGAAACTTTGTTAAGCCTGAAAAAATGGCTTTTTAGTGCCAAAATAGCATGTTTGAAGATAATTATAAGCACCGCGGATTGCGCAATAAATTGGTTAAAATCCTCCAAAAAAAAGGCATTTCTGAACCGCAAGTCCTGGCAGCAATTGGAAAAGTGCCAAGGCACCTGTTTTTTGATAATGCGTTGCTCGAACATGCTTACCAGGATAAAGCTTTCCCAATTGGGGAAGGGCAGACAATATCGCAACCTTATACTGTCGCTTTCCAAACTGAGAAACTGGGAATCAAGCCCGGTGACCGGGTATTGGAAATCGGCACG
>JBBDXJ010000117.1:0-14745 GCA_040902445.1 Cyclobacteriaceae bacterium
TTACGACAAAAGAGAACCCGTGTCAAGCGATTAAAGCGAAAGATCACCTCAAATATTACATCAAGGCCGTTGTTGACCATGAAGAAAAAAATGCGCTCTGGCAGGAAGGGGAGAATGAATCTTTAAACAAATTCAGCGGGCGGATGGCTTAACTACAGCGACCAATAGATGGAGCAGGAATTGGTCAGTTTACCGGAAAGTCACGGATAGGATAGATACTTTCAATGCGATCCATTTTTACAGTTGTTTCACTTCCCGGGTTTTCAGGTTGAGATCTTAAAATGACGCTTCCACCGTCTGGCCCTCCAAATATTTCCATCACAGTTGAAATTTTTACGATCAATTTACCCTCGCTGCTATAACAGACTGCCAGTTGGCGGTTCAGTGATTTACTTTGCAGCAATCCCGCAAAGATCCCGGGCTTATCGCGGATAACTCCAAAATGTACTTCCATGCCTCTCATATACTCACCGGTTTAGCTATCGGGTCACATTCCAAAAACGTTCCCCGTGATTCACAGATTAATAAAAGCCAAAAACGAGGTTTGGCATCCACAGTAATGGGGAGCAGCAAGATAAGTTTATGTGATGTGGTCATTGATTTGCCACCTGGTGGTCAATCACCGTTACCGTGCGGATTCGGGTGAGTTATATAAAGCCGTGTAGGCTTAACCGTTAGTTGATGGTATTAATTTCTCTCAGTGCTGTTTAACCATTCCCGTTCAAAGGGGGCGTTATCACAAATGATAATCACTACGGGACGACATCAACTTGCGGTGTAGTGATCTTGCTCCTATTGATAACGCATTGCCTTATCCCTATCGGGTAACGGATCAACATAAAGTGTTTTAAGAGCGAAAACCTTTTCAATTTCCTGCAGAAAAAGAACATGTGCCTGTAACGCAGCGCCATTCGAATCCTTTTCCTTCAATATGATGACTTTGTCGTGTTCAACATCATCGTCAAATATATCTTCAACCGCGCACATGAACAGGCCTGTCCCGAGGGGAGGTGCCCATATCCCGATAACATTTCCTTTCTCCCGGCTGGTGGCTAATTCCTCCAGAATGTTCTGCGGATCTGTAATAATTCCCTGCATCGCTTTATCATTTCCATTGAGTAATAAAAATGTGTACCAGCACCTGCTTGGCCGGACGAAATTGTCGGTTGACAATCAGCTGTTTCTTTGAAGGCACAATTTTTTTCTTTGGCGTGTTGGAAAATTGTGTCGAATGGGTTTTAATGAAGTTGACTTGTGTATATGGTATTTTTCTGGTGAAAAAGAAGCGAATTTGAATAGGGTAATGAACAAATTGAACACGGAACTGGTGGCAGATCCGGGGGAGATGTTTACAGGTTGACCAAGTCTTTGGATCCGGGTCTTTTTTTCGTTTTACCGGGGTTTATTTACTCTTTTCTCACTGGTTTTGTATATTGTTATCCCTAATTTGGTGAAACGACCCCTTAAACCCATACCATGAAAAAGCTCCTCCTTACCGCCTGTTTTTTGATGTTTTGGCAGCTAGTTTCCGGGCAGAACAACCCATTAGGAATCTTTCAAAATCACGGCGACATTGGAAAACCAAAACTTTCAGGGGCCGCATCTTACGACGAGAATCCGCAGGCTTATACAATCAAGGGTTCCGGATACAACATCTGGTTCGGAAGGGACGAGTTTCATTATTTGTACAATGCGCTCACGGGTGATTTTATTCTCACGGCCAACTTTGAGTTTGTAGGGAAGGGTACCGATCCCCACCGGAAAATCGGCTGGATGGTCCGACCAAATACTGGTGAAAATGCCCAGCATGTGAGTGCGGTGTTGCATGGGGATGGACTTACCGTATTACAGTGGCGCGCACTGCCGGGTGCACTGATGCGGGATCCCCAGGATGAGATCTTCACGTTAAAGAAGAATTTCCAGATCATGCAACTGGAGCGAAAAGGTAAGGTGTTCACCATGCGCGTAGCTCACCCCGGTGAACCGCTTCAGGTGGTAGGCTCGCACTCCATGGAAGAAATGCCCGATGACGTTCTTGGAGGATTGTTCATTTGTTCGCACAATGAAAGCGTTGTGGAAGAGGCAAGGGTATGGAATGTGCGCATTGATAAAACGGTTGCCGATAACTACAATCCCAACCGCGCAGGATTTATCGGTTCGCGGCTGGAGGTCCTCAGCGTTGCCGACGGAAAGCGCAAAATTGTTCATGAATCCGACGGAAGGCTGGAAGCGCCGAATTTCTTGCCCGACGGCAAAAAGCTACTTTATAACGCCGATGGCTCTCTCTTTACCATTCCTGTCGAAGGTGGCACTCCCCAGAAGCTCAATACAGGTTTTGCCGATAGAAACAACAATGATCACGGTGTCTCCTTCGATGGAAAAATGCTCGCGATCAGTCACCACCGCGACGGGCTGCCAGGCGGAGGTTCGACCGTTTATGTGCTGCCCCTGGGCGGCGGTACGCCCAAACAGGTTACTGAAAAGACCCCGTCATACTGGCATGGATGGGCTCCGAATGGAAAAGAAGTTGTTTACGTGGGACAGCGGAACGGAAAAACCTACGACATTTATAAGATCAACATCAACGGTGGTGAGGAAATCAAGCTGACCTCAACACCGGAAGGCGCACATGTTGATGGTCCTGAATATTCTCCCGACGGGAAGTATATTTACTTCAACGCAAGTTACTCCGGCACTATGCAGCTATGGCGAATGAAACCGGATGGGTCGGCGCAGGAGCAACTGACCTTTGACGAGTATAATAACTGGTTTCCCCATATTTCCCCGGATGGCAAGTGGATAGCATTTATATCATTTCCCACCGATATTAATCCCAACGATCACCCCTCTTACAAGCGGGTCATGCTGCGACTGATGCCGGCCGCAGGTGGAGCTCCCAAAGCCCTGGCATTTCTTTATGGAGGTCAGGGAACCATCAATGTTCCTTCGTGGTCACCTGACAGCAAGCACATCGCGTTCGTCAGCAACTCCCGGAAAACAGAACCGGTTGAAAGCAAACCCCCTGTTAATTAATTAATGGTTTGAAAAGTCTGAAAAGTTTGAAAGGTCTGAAAGGTTTAAATGCAGGTTGAAAGACAGGTTTAAATGCAGGTTGAAAGACAGGTTTAAATGCAGGTTGAAAGACAGGTTTAAATGCAGGTAAGAAGGGTCTGAAAAGTTTGAGAAGTAAGATCACCAACCTTATTCCCTTTCCCTTATTCCCCTTATGCCCTTTTCTAACGGTTGACTGAGATTTTCAGGCGGATTTTCTTCAGGGGCTGGTCCTCATTATGAACTTTTACGCCGGCAATTTTATCGATTACATCAAGCCCTTCCACTACTTCGCCGAAGGTAGTGTATTGCTGATCCAATGACATATAACCGCCAGCGGTCATGTAGATTTGTTTCTGTTCTGGTGTAAGGGTCAGGCCGAATTGTTGTGCGTCATCCTCAACCTGATAATCCCTGTAGGTCGCGCCATGAACTATAAAGAATTCTGTCGGAGAAGATTGCAGTTCAGGATTATTTTCGTCTGAGCGCGCCATGGACAACGCTCCTCTCTTGTGAATGAATTTCTTATTGAATTCCGCGGGAAGGTTGTACTTTAATTCATCCGGATAGGTTCCGGCCTGGATCATGAACTGCCGCGTGATCCTGTAAAATGCCGCATCTTCGTACACGCCTTCCTTGATATTTTTTACAAAGTTCGCGCCGTGGAGCGGAGTTTCATCATATAACCGGATACGCATATTTCCATATTCGGTTTCTATGAGAACTTCGTTTTCCGGATTCGCTTCACCATATCGCATCAATTCTTCGCGAACGCTTTGGGGATTGATCTCAGTCACCTTCTTTTTGTCGCATGCGAGTGATAACAATAGCAAGAGCAGAATCGGAGCAATTTTCATAGCGCTTAATTGACTTCAAATTAAAAGGTTTTGTCTGAGGCGGCAAAACGCGAACAATATATCCCCCATTACTTAGATGTCATATGCTTTAAAAACTGGCGATCAGGAAAAAGGAAGGCCAGGCGAAAACATTTCACCCGGCCGGTCTATTAACCAAAAAAGTATTTTTATTTGAATTGAATTTCCTTCACATCGTCCCAGGGAATGTAAGCGGGTTCCTTTCTTTTCCCCATCGGATCGGCCCTTCGTAAACCAGGTCATCAGTGTAAACCTTTCCGTAGAGGAATCCTTCATCCTTTGCCTGTGCCGACGCGGGAATTAAGATCAAAAGAGAAAAAACCCGGGAGTAAAAGGTCATTTTCATAAGCAGTTCGCTATTTGTATATGCCAATCTGCTTCCGCGATAGGACATTTCGAACCGGTTAAGGCTGGAGTGGAACAAAGGCTGACCGACTGAATTTTTCCTTGCGCACGCCCTCTACCGTTCCATACAAAGGGGTACCAAATACCGTTTCAAGTTTGGAAGGCGTAGGCAATCTGCTGAATGTCCAGTCAAAATTTAGCCAGGAGTCTTCATTTTTTTGTTCGGGAACAAGCTGGTCATACCGGTCAGTCGTTTTTTCAGCGTTAAAGAAATCGGTCCATAATAGTTCTTCGCTGCCCCATCGGATGGGACCGGTGTAAGTATTGTTTTCCGTTGAGACCTTTCCATACAAAAATCCGTCGTGCGATTGCCCGGAGACTTCCATTGCAAAAGCCAGTATTGCCACGCATGTGCCCAGAAAAATCACAACCCACCTGAATACATATTTCATCTTCATAAATCTTTCACCATAATACGAATGGAATGTGAAAGTACCTGCACAAAGATACCGATAGCAAAGAGAAAGTGCCTGAACCGGGAATTGCCGGGGCTGAATCGGCTGAACTTCAGGATGGGCGAGCCACTACTGAATTATTCTTCTTTATCTTTGAATATGAGTAGGAGCGAAGGGTTACAGGGAGATGAGACCATTGAGGTGTTTACAGACGGAAGTTGTCACCCCGGGTCAGGAGAAGGGGCCTGGGCTGCAATTGTTTTGGAGGCGGGTAAAAAAGTTTTTTTATCAGGCAAAGATTCCGGAACGACCCATCAGCGGATGGAGCTTACCGCGGCCGTTGAAGCGGTCAAGTATATTCAAAGGTTGACGATAGGGTATCTGAAAATTTTTCTCTACACTGATAGCCAATACCTGGCAGGCCTTGTCAGAAGGAAAAATAATCTGTTGCTGGCTGGATTAAAAACAAAAAAAAAGGAGCCACTTCCAAACGCAGATCTGGTTGTTCAGATCTTTCAGTTTCTTGAGACTTGCAGCAACCTCCGGATAGTAAAGATCCCGTCGCATCAAAAGCAGAATGGCAAGCTCGATTACAACCGGGAAGTAGATAAATATTCACGTAAGATAGTGCGTGAATCTGTCAGCATTCTCAATGCGAAAGTATAACCGGGTCGCTCCGAAGCCGACGCGCCGGCATTTTCGTTACAGGAGCTGACGTAAGTAACTGTTCCAAAAGCAGTTACAAACAAAATTCCTGTAAATATTTTTGATTAAATCAAAAAAGAAGCGCTTAGGTAAGCTACATTTGCGAACTTTGCGCGGAAATTGAGCTACATGATGATTGTATTACACGTTGATGATGATCCGGATGACAGCGCTTTGTTCTGCGAAGCGGTGAAAGAAGCAGCGCCCTCATATACTTGTTTGGTGGCTGACAGTGCCGCTTCGGCTCTGGAGATTCTTTCGGACCGCCAGCGAATTCCGGATTACATTTTCCTGGATATGAATATGCCGAAAATGAATGGGCTGGAATGTTTGAAGCTGATCAGGAACAATCACGCTCTAAATCATATAAAGGTGATCATGTATTCCACCGCTTCGGATCCGGTGCACATGAAGGAGTTTAAAAAACTCGGAGCGGGTTTTTTACCTAAACCCGATCGCTTCGAAACGCTGGTTAAAAATCTTATCGAAATCCTCAGTTAGTCCATAGTCGATGGCCCTCTCCACTACGCCAGTATTTCGTTTAACCTATATACTTATATACCTATTTCCGTATGCCCTATACCCTTAGCCCCTTATTATTCCCTTATACCCTATTCCCTTATGTTCCTTACCTACGATACCCTGATCCCCCGAAGGTGCTTATTGAGGTCTTCGTCGGAGGCAAAGGAAACGCGCATTATTTTCCCAGTTACAGGGTGATAATAAATTTCAACAAAGCGCATTTTAAGGTGGAATAATTTGACAGAAGCACCGTAGAAATCGGTTGAAAGGAGAAGTTGTGCTTCTTTCAGGATCAGGCTAGCCCTTTCCCTGAGATCCAGGCAATGGAAATCTTCATTCATACAGGTGAGGTTATTAATACAAATATAAAAAATCAAAGGGTTACTTAAGTACAGGGCTTGCTGCAGGAATTGCACTTATCGGACATATGTAGGAAGCAGAAAAATCTTGCATAAAAAAAGCCAGTAATCGCTTGAGGGATTACTGGCTGAATATCGGGATGGCGGTTCCAGCTTATGCAGGAACGGTGTCTTCAACGGCGGTTTCCTGTGCTACTGCTTTGGCTACTACCTTGCGATTAACGTGGAGAACAAAATGTTTATCCATACTCAGTTCATAGGGAGCTTCACTCATAAGCTCTGACGCTCTCTTTGATTGTTGCAGCACCTGGAGGAGATTTTTTGCAACGGTGGAGGTTTTAATATTGTTCAGGGCTTTTCCGTGAGAAGCCTCCAGCATAAAACTAAATCCGGTTTTTTCCTTTTGGCCAATTGCTTTAAATTCATGCGCAAACAGCTTGTACTGTTGCGGTCCGTTTTCAACCGCAGCTGACATCAGTTGCAGGATTACAGGGCGATATTTGTTCCACAAAGAAGAATAGGGATTAGATTCGGCAAGCATCATTGTATGTATTGTTTTTAAGTAGTTATCATTGTATCAAACAGGATCAACAGAAGATTCTATTGAAACTGTCATTTTAACCAAGGATTTGTTCGAAAACCTCATCAAAAACCCAAAAGATCAGCAATATACGGATTTATAGTATAACAACTGCACAGGACGATTAATTCCAGATGCCTGCGGAAGAATATGTAATTGTCATTTGAAACTCGCTTGACCACATTAGAACGGCAATTCATTATTAACCTAATCGAAATGACAACGATTGCATCTCAATTTAAGGTCTAAATTCACAATATCATTTTGTATGTCCCCGCGAGAGTCTCCTGTCTCAGGGACTCTGCGGAGACAGGATTGGCGATTAGTTTAAATTGACAATATCATTTTTATTTTTTCCGGCTTAAGTTTATCCTTGCAGAGAGAATGAATGCCATTGTGCTGGTTTACATGCCCTGACACCATTAAATTTTAAGATCAATGAAAAGAATTTTTAACACAGACCTCCCGGGAAATAGCGGTCACGTTGCATTACTGATCTTTCGGGTTATTGCAGCCATATTTATGCTGACGCATGGCATTCCGAAATTGCAAAAGTTGTTGTCGGGTGCAGAAATTCAATTTGCCGATCCCTATGGGCTTGGTCCCACGGTTTCCTTTGTGCTGGTGATCTTTGCTGAATTCCTTTGTTCGCTTCTGGTGATACTGGGACTAGCCACGCGGCTGGCGGTCATTCCGCTTATGATCACCGTGGCAACGGCAGTCATATTTGCCCACGCTGACGATCCGTTTGGCACCAAAGAAAAACCACTTCTCTTCCTGCTCATCTTTGCGTTGTTGTGTGTCTTTGGAAGTGGACGTTATTCCGTCGATCGGATTTTGGAAAAAAGAAATAGCTGGTTTTAAAAGTTTGTTCAAAGGACTCCTATGAAGAAAAGTCTGAAAGGTTGAATGGTTTGAAAGGTTGAAGGGTCGCGCGGTGGATGACTTTCTGAAAGTTCCCAAACTTTCAGAAAGTTGTAATGGGGGGCACTTTGGGAATGAAAGTCTGAAAGGTTTCATGTCTCCGCGGTGTCTCCTGTCTCAGGGACGCTGCGGTTTCGGAAGCAAAGGCGTTCCATAACACGATTTGTACAAGGCGGATCCGCCTGGGCGGATTAGGTGAAAAGAGCAAAAAAAGGCGTCGTAACAAGAAAAATACGGATTTCTTTCAGAAAATAAAAAACTATTTTATGTAACCCTGCATCATGGAAGAGGGTATATGTTATAACTGCCCCAGGTTGCTGCAGCGGAATACCTGAAGCAGAAAATTTATCCTCCTCACTCAACCCTTCTGCATGCTAAAGACACATTTGAAATTCTTTTCACGGGTCTTTCTCAAAGACAAATTCTTTTCAATTTTGAATATTTCAGGGCTGGCGCTGGGAATTGCCGTGAGCATTGTGTTGCTTCTGATACTTCAAAACGACCTTTCCTATGACAAACACCATGTGAACCATGAAAGGATCTACCGACTCGGCGGCCACCTGCAGGCCACGGGACTCGACGTGCGCCTGGCTCGTGTAGCCAGGGAGTTGGGTCCTATATTGCAGGAAGAATTTCCCGAAGTTCAGGCTGTTGTGCGAGCTAACTCATGGGATCGCCTCATGGTAAAATACCAGAGCAAAAGCGGAGAGGAAAAGGCGTTTTACGAAGAGGACGTCGTCCGGACCGACTCGAATTATTTTCATGTCTTTTCCCATGAATTCATTGCCGGCGATCCAAAAACCTGTCTGCAGGATCTCAATACCCTGGTAATTACCGAATCAGCAGCCCGGAAATACTTTGGAGATGAGCCTGCGCTCGATCAATCCCTGCTCATAGGCACTGATGCTTACAAAGTGACTGGTGTTATCAGGGATGCTCCCGCCAATACACACCTGAAGTTTGACTTTCTGTTATCGCAGTTGCCACGGCGCGGATGGACTCAGGAGGAGGGTGGCCAGGTAAAGTCGGAAGCCTTCTGGAATCCGGATGTGTTCACATATTTATATTTACCCGAAAATTACGACTCACAGGATTTTTACGACAAATTCCCTCAAATTTTTGACAAATATTTCAAGTCGTTTGGCGATAAAGTGGGAGGGAAGTATACACCTATCCTGGAGCCGCTGGCAAAAATTCACTTCTACTCAGACCTCGATGCGGATGAACCCCATGGGAATATTGCCTATCTCTACGCTTTTACGGGGATCGGGATCTTTATCATTCTGCTGGCCTGTATCAATTACATGAACTTGTCCACAGCCAAGTCCGTGAACCGCGCCGCCGAGATCGCCATGAAGAAGACATTGGGTTCAGGCAAGCGCTCACTTATACTATCCTTTCTGGGAGAATCCGTATTCCTGTCGATGATCTCATTGGTATTCGCCATTGCACTTGTTTTTATTGTATTGAAAGCCACACCCTTTAATGCACTGATTGGGAAAGATCTGACCCCTGATTTTATTCGCAATCCGGTTTTGTTATTCGGATCTGTTGCCATTGCATTGGGTATTGGTCTCATCTCCGGACTGTACCCCGCATTTTATCTTCCTTCGATCCCCACGATTAAAGCACTTAAAGGTTCGTATAAGAACAGGAAATCCAGTCATATTCTCCGAAAGGTGCTTACCACCGTGCAGTTTGCCATTTCCATCTTCGTGGTGGTTTGTACGCTTTTTATGCAGGACCAGATCGACTATGTGCGCAGGAAAGAGCTGGGTTTTGACAAAGCAAATATGCTGCTGCTGCCCATACAGGATACGTTGGTTCAAAGGCAGATCAACGGGATCAAAAATGAATTTCTTCAAAATCCCAGGATACTGGCTGCCACCACCTCACACAGTGTGATGGGAATGAATGTCGGGGGCAACGCGGTTATGTGGGCGGAAGCCGAAACGGGAATGAAACAACAATCCTTCACATTGATGTTTGTGGGGGAGGATTATCTCAAAACCATGAACATCGGACTCTTACACGGCCGTGATTTTCGTCCCGGCACCAAGACGGATATTGAAGACGTGTTCATCGCCAATGAAGCCGCCGTGAAACTAATGGGCTGGGAAAAGGAACCTGTCGGAAAAAAAGTAAAATTCTTTCATGCGGAGAAAGACGGTCAGGTGATCGGTGTGGTAAAGGATTTTAATTTTGCTTCGCTTCACAATCCGGTAGAACCTTTGCTCATCATTAAAGCAAGAGAGGAAGGGGGATATCTTCACCTGAAGGTCCAGGGAGAAAATCTTCCGGAGACCATGAGTTTCATTAAAGAAAAGTGGGCCGGATTTGATCCCAACCATCCTTATGAGGCATTCTTTCTCGATGAACGCTTCAATGAGCAATACCGCGCCGATGAAATCCAGTACACGCTGTTATCCGGCTTGTCAGGGATCTGCATTTTCATATCACTTCTTGGGCTGTTGGGGTTAAGTGCCTTCACCGCCACCCAGCGAACAAAAGAGATCGGTATCCGCAAAGTTCACGGCGCCACCATTTCCAGTATTATTTTTATGCTGTACAAAGACGTGATGTATCTGATCATCATCGCCGCTCTTCTCATCATCCCCCTGGCCAATTACCTCATCAGTGGCTGGAAGGAGAATTTTGCTTACCGTACGCCGCTGAATTATAACCTGTTTGCAGCGGTTGCCGTGCTGGCTCTTGTATTTGGATTTCTGACGGTTGCTTTTCACTCACTGAAAACAGCCCACACCAATCCTGTGGAATCGTTAAAATATGAATAACCTGATTGAAGATCCGGTTAAGGACGGAGGCCAGCATTACTGAAGAGGAGTTAAGCCGTTACCGCGAATCGGTAGGTCATGGACGGGAAAAAATCCTACCTGCAGGGGGATACCTTTCAGGATCATTTTATCGTTTAAACAAGAACTAACCTCTCCATATGATACGGAATTATCTGTTGATTTCGCTCCGCAACTTTCAACGCCAGAAATTGTTCGCCTTGCTTAATATGTTTGGCCTCGCACTGGGGATCGCGAGCGCCATCCTCATTTTCCTGTATGTAAGTGACGAGCTTCAGTATGATACGATCCATCCAAATTCGGACAATACTTATCGGATCGGAGTCCGGTTTACCAATGCCGACGGCAGGGTTTTTAACAATACCGTTTCACCCGGATTTTTTGTGAAGCAGTTGAGGGATACAAGAACGGAAGTGATAAATGCCACCAGGATCGATTACATAGGGTATCCGACATCCCTGCATCACAAAGCAAACGACAAGATCATCATGGTCTCGATCGTATTGCTGGTCGTTGTTCTCATGGCATTCATTTCCGGAAGTTATCCCGCCATCTATTTGTCCGCCTTCCGGCCTTCGGAAGTTTTAAAAGGGCAGGTGGCAAGGGGGTCAGGAGCGGAGATCTTCCGGAAAACACTTGTCACGATTCAATATACCGTTTCGCTGGTTCTGATTATTTCAACTTTCATTGTTATCCGGCAGATGGACCACATGCAGAATACCAAACTGAATCAGCAGGGAAGTCAGTTACTTTCCATCCGATACGGTGGCATCGCTCCCCAGGAAAAGTTTGCCGCATTTAAAAACGCTGTTTTGCAGGACAAAGATATTGAGCACGTGACCATGGCTAACCACTTGCCTCGTCTGAATTATTTCGGATGGATTGGTGCCACAATTAAGTTCCCTGAATTTCAGGATAAGGAAATGCAATGGAATCAGCTGCATGTGGATTGGGATTTTATGCAGACGTATGAGATTGAATTTATTGCAGGCCGCGATTTTATTAAAGGCAACCTGTCGGATTCTTCTTCGATGGTGTTGAATGAGGCTGCTGTGAAGGCCCTCAATCAGCCACTGGAAAAAATTATCGGCGCCTCTGTAATAGATATCAATGATAACAACCGGTCGTTCACAGTTATCGGTGTGGTGAAAGATTTTCCATACCGCTCCATGCATCAGGTGATTGAACCTCTGATCCTGAATCCACGTGTACATTTTATAGACAGGATTGCCTATGTTAAATTACCCGTGGGCAAATTCCAGGAGAAGATCCAATACATTGAAAAAGTATGGAAGGAAATTTTTCCGAACGTGGGATTTGACTATTGGTTTGTCAGCGATGAATTCAATCGCATGTACCTGGCGGAGGGCCGGGTTTCCTCCCTTGCTAAAAGTTTTGCTGTGCTTGCAATCTTGATCACGGCTTTGGGCGTATTTGGTTTGGCATCTTACACAGCCGAACAAAAGAACAAAGAAGTCGGCATCCGTAAAGTACTTGGCGCCGCTGTAAAGCAGGTAGTCGGCATGTTCCTTATGATATTCCTTAAGATTTTCATTGTGGCAAGTGTTATCGCTGTGCCTATGGCCTATTTCATGGCCGACTCCTGGCTTGAAGGATTTGCCTATCGTTCAACGGTAAGTCCGCTGATCTTTATTGTCAGCCTGTTAGGTTTGTTGCTGATCACCCTGGTCACCGTGGGTTATGAGACCTGGAAGGCTGCGCGCAGTAATCCGGTGAATTCCCTGAGGACCGAATAACGGCCCCCGTACTGCCTGAGTCGTGTTGTATTAGTGATTGCCTCATTCGCAGGGATCATGTGTCTCATCCCTTTTCCTTTTGCCACCGCTCTTGTGTGGTTTTTTTTTGCGCAGTTATTCCTGCCTCTTCTGTTGTTGCAAGTACAAAACAATGTATCTTGACACCAATGGGTTATTTCCTTACTTTACCATCTGATGAACTTATGTTATGAATAAACGAATTATTATTTCAGGATTGTTAATATCGTTAGCCACGTCCTTTGTTTTGGCACAAAAGGGTCCGGCGGCTATGCGTCCGGAAATGACGGAGTATTGGGAACCTGTTCCGAAAATTGTCGATCCCGGGCCTTATCCGGGAAAGGTTGCACCACCATCCGATGCCGTTGTTCTTTTTGATGGTAAGGACCTGTCAAAATGGAAGAGCAAGAAGGATGGCGGAGCGGCAAAATGGAAGGTCAGCAACGGTGTATTTACAGTGGAGAAGGGCACAGGGGATATTACTACCGTTCAGAAGTTTGGTGATTATCAGTTGCACATTGAGTGGAGGATTCCCGAGGATATAGAGGGTGCGAGTCAGGCGCGGGGCAACAGCGGCGTTATGCTCCAGGACCTCAGTGGCGACTTAAATATACCCGCCTACTGGTATGAGATCCAGGTGTTGGATAATTATAATAATGCCACGTATGTCAACGGCCAGGCTGGCAGTGTTTACAAGCAGAGTCCGCCTCTCGTAAATGCCATGCGCAAGCCCGGTGAATGGAATGTGTACGATATCACTTACACCGCGCCGCGTTTCAATGAAGACGGCAGCTTATTCACTCCGGCGCGCGTGACCGTTTTTCACAACGGTGTGTTGGTCCAGGATAATTTTGAGATCAAGGGCCACACGGCCTATATCGGGTTACCGAAATACCACGCCGCTCACGCAAAAGCGTCGATCACCTTACAGGATCACGGAGATCCGAGCAAGGCGATCAGTTTTCAGAATGTTTGGGTGAGGGAGTTGAGGTAGGGATTAGGTTCTATCTTAGGTGAATCGCTGTCTCCTCGGAGTCTCCGGTCTCCGGGACTCCGAGGTTTTGGAACGTTGGCTTTACTTTGAACTATTGTATGATCAATGGTTTAGTTAAATCGATATCGTCCAATTCTTGATAGTGTAAGACCTCATAGATCCCCTGGATGCCATTGATATAAAATTGTGCTGAGCTGTGTATGTAATCCCATGGATTTTCTGCCAGGTTCCATTTACCGCTGCAGGGGTTGTTGTGTATGTAATTAAGTTTTTGTTCTATAAATTTTTCGGTTTCACATTCTTTCCAGTCGAACGAGGGTTCAAATACCTCATGAAGCTTTCCTCTTAGCATGTCTTTTTGCTTGACTGATTCTCCGAGTTTAGGTAAAATATCTTGCTCATTTAACTTTTCGAGCTGCTTGATGATCTCATAAGCGATAAACCTTTTGCCATTCCCAATGATGTTATTAATAGGTAGGCCCTGAGTGTTTCTGAACGCAAGTAATCCATGAAAATGGTTAGGCATTATAACATAGCCCGTGATATAGTGCCCCTGTTTTTTCAGGACATCAAACCATTTGTAGATTGCATAGTAACCATTGGTTAGTTCAAACAAACGCAGCCACCTCCAGCACGTGAATGTGATAAAGTATATGCCTTCATAGTAAGGAATCGTTTTTCGTACTGACATAAAATATGTTTGATGTATTGAACTACTTTGCTTTCGTGACCAAGCTAATTGCGCAAAAGCCTGTCACCTGGGGATGTCCCCTCGGAGTCTCCGGTCTCCGGGACTCCGAGGTTGGAACACGACCAGTTCCATTTACAGAGTTGTCGTAAACAGTTGGTCATTCGTAAATGCCTCTGCTCAACATCTATAGTATAGAACGATCGTGCTTGGAAACATCTATAGTGAAGAACGATCGTGCTTCGAAACCGCAGCGTCCCTGAGGCAGGAGACACTGCGGAGACGTATTACGGAACTATATAGCTTCGAATTTAGGTTCCGCCATTCACCGTCTCGCTTATCGTACCAAACCGCCGTCTCCTCGGAGTCTCCGGTCTCCGGGACTCCGAGGTTTGGAACACGACCAGTTCCATACATGGGTTGTCGTAAACAATTGGTCATTCGAATGCGGATTTGTTCAACGTTTAAATGTATAGAACGATCATGCTTCGAAGCCGCAGCGTCCCTGAGGCAGGAGACACTGCGGAGACGTATTACGGAACTATATAGCTTCGAATTTAGGTTCCGCCATTCACCGTCTCGCTTATCGTACCAAACCGCCGTCTCCTCGGAGTCTCCGGTCTCCGGGACTCCGAGGTTTGGAACACGACCAGTTCCAT
>JBBDXJ010000117.1:14845-34973 GCA_040902445.1 Cyclobacteriaceae bacterium
TTGGAACACGACCAGTTCCATTTACAGAGTTGTCGTAAACAGTTGGTCATTCGTAAATGCCTCTGCTCAACATCTATAGTATAGAACGATCGTGCTTGGAAACATCTATACTGAAGAACGATCATGCTTCGAAACCGCAGCGTCCCTGAGGCAGGAGACACTGCGGAGACGTGTTAGGGAACTATTCAGCTTCGAGTTTAGGCTCGCGCCTCCCCCTGATCGCATCAAGCACCGTCTTCTGCGCGCTGTCTCCTCCGAGTCTCCGGTCTAGCGAACTCGGAGGTTTCGCAATACCAAGTAAATTTAGTTTAAGCGTTAAAGTTCCTTCGTAGGATTAAAATAATTAATTGATTTTCCGTAATCCAAGAGATCGTGAATTTCTTTTTCAATTAATTTATATTCTTTGGCTGATTGCTTCTTAATAGACAAAAGTTCATTCATTACTTCCAAATACATTTCACCGGGCGTGCCTAAAACCATTTGTGCTTCAGTAATTCGGGAAACGGAATCGTTGTATCCATGTTGGGATAATTTTGTTTTTATTAAGACAACTGTTTTAATCCACTCCATACTGTTCGACCGATTTTAAAGTTTTGCAGTGAAGAGATCTTAATCATAATTTGTTCTTTCTCTCTCACTCTGTCTCTCTACCAAAAATACGTATTATTTCAATTTTATACTGTGTTTCAGAATCAAGCTCATCCCTTTGTTTAAAACTTTATAATGTGGAAGGATTCTAGCCCAACACTGTTTGATGGTACAACTATTTCTATGCCGCCCCCAGGATTATTCTCAAATGCCGGTGCTTCCCTGGAAATTATTGGAGAGCTTTGCTTGGGCTTACCGATCTCAAGAAAGAACTCTCCTGATTTTAAATTATCTTCTGGTATCCCATATTTTTTGGCGAAAGTTTTAATGTCTTTAATATTAAGAGGATTTTCCAACGACCAATATTGAGCTTCTGCAGCCGAGCTTCTGTTTAACGTACCTATACGATATAGAGGTGATCCGTTCTTCACGTTTTCGAGCGCACTAATTGCATATTCGGAACTGGATTGTTTCGCCCAGATTCCATGGCGCTCTGGAATTTTAATATGTAATTCATCATCCGCAATCTTGGCTACGAGTGTATTATCCGCTGTGCTAATCAATATTTCTTCTCCCTCATCATAAACTTTGTAGCCTGATTTAAACAGATCATCATAGACTTCTATTAACCTTGTGCTGAGTTTGGATCTATTTGGTGTCCATGAAGAAGTCAGTTCTCCTATTCGGCCAACGAATTTATTCCAGTTTTGATCCGATGTTTCTTTAAGAACTTTTAAGGCATCTTTTAAGTGCTCCACCTTAGACGCCACCCCGAGAGGTAAAATAACAGATGCAGCAGGAATGATTAATGCACCTCTCTGATAACGACCCCCGTTGTCCGTACTTTTCAATGAACTCCAGTATTCCTTCAGCCGATCGCAAACCTGACTCGAAAGATTTCTGATCTCATCCCAATTCGTTGAAAGTTCATACAATTCCTCTACAACCTGCCGTACTTCGTCTGCCTCCTTGCAATCAATAAAATATTTTTCAAGATCTTCTTTTTCTCCTTTGTAATCATGCCACTGTTCTTTTACCCAATTCCATAGTCCTACTTCTTTCTCATTTACAGCCAGCTCTTTTACTACAAATTCATATTCTTCTAAACTAGAAATCAATTTTTCGGTGCCACATTCCCAATAAGCGACTGTGTAAGCGTATAGGACTTTTCCTGGAAAATTTGATATTTCTTCTAAAACTTTCGGCAAGTGATATATTCCTGCTGCCTCAAGATATGTTCCATCAATAAGCCCGGCTGTAAAAGGCAGATCAAGATTCGAATAGTATAAAGTCGGTGAAACATTTTGATTGGCCCAGAAACAATGCGGAATGATACCTACACCATTATAACTTTTCCATCCTTCCGTGTTGCAGGCTTTCAAAAAGGCATTCACTTTACGAAACTTTTCTACCCAATGTTTAAAGCCTGGGTCTTCAAGCAATGGCGCGGCATTTTGATAAAATCTTTCAGACGATTTGCTATTCATCCCACCCTCTTCCCCCTCAAACAACCCTATCACTGATTGCGGCTCGTGAATGTAATCCCATTGGTATTTGTAAAGGGCTTTTCCATTGCTGTAATCCATTACATTGTCGGTAGTGCCAGGGGGGAGGCTGTGCTCACTGAAGATGTGCTTGAGATTGAAGGCGCCGTGGCCGAGTTCGTGCGCAAGAGTTTTCAGGAACTCGTCGCTGTTTCCTTCGTGAGGCTTGACAAACACAAAACCTGCCTGCTTGCCGCGCGGCATGTACCCAAGCGTAGAAGGGTTTTTTGGCCTGTCTATCAGGAACAGATAGTAAGTATTGTCCTGGAAGCGGTCAAAAGCATCCAGGACTTTTTTCATATCCGATGTGTAATTGGAAAAAAGTCCGGTCTCACCGTCATCAAAGGATTCTTCCAATGCGACTTGTATGCCCCGTGATAATTTTACATTCCACTGCACCACTGCCTGATTATAAACAGCATTCAGGCTTTGTGAAATTAGTTCAGCATTTAGACCCTCGGGCAAAGACACTTCGTTCACCGGAATGATCTCCAGATCATAATAAATGTGATTGTAGTGCGCAAGGTTAATTTTCCCCAGTACCTTATCCGGCAGGGTATCTGAGGGGCTGTAAAGCGCAAGAAGTTCCTCTTGTATTCCCGCTGCCTTTGCTTGAAGGCTAAATGTAAATTTTCCTTGTAGCGATTTTGCAGGAGCGAGAGGTGTGGATCCGGCCTCAAATCTGATCCTGGTGATATCAGTCCCGGCCTGCAGTGCGCCTTCAAGATCATCTGCAAAAGAAACAGACAGTGCTTTCCAGGGTACGTGCGATCCGTCTTCAAGCTGTTGGTAATATTTCGATAAAGCATCGTGCTTCATTTCATCGAAACCAAATCTGCCATCGCCTTTGGAAAAATTAAATGAGAGATCGTACTCCCTCCTTCCCCTCTCCCCCGAACCCCTGGCCGCCGTGGCGGTAGTCTTTGTAATGTTTCCTTTTTCGTCTACCACATATCCGTTGCCGACTTCGTCGACGATGGCATAGCTTTCGCCCTTCGGTAAAGTTTTTTGATTACCATCGGTGGTGGTGACGACAATGTTTCCGGCTTCGTCTTTTGTTACGGAAGCGATGGACATTCCTTCGACGGTAATCAATGAGTCGGTGGCGACAATGTTGACATCGAGTTCGCCTGTTTGAGGAGCTTTACCAGGGGTGATGGGCGTCTCTGCTTCCAACAGGAATCTACTTTCCGGGTTCCAAACACTTTTTATTGTGCCGGCAGTGAGCCAGAAGCCGTCATTCACGCGGATGTTCTCAAATGTAACTCTTACTTTGGCGGAGTTGAACCAGGGAACTATCGCAAGGCCGGAGCCATAATACTTGCCATTCACTTCCATTACGTCGCGCACCAGCACGTCGTATCCCCCGGCCTTGATGGTGTCGTTAATGCTTAGGGGAAAGACGGGTAATGTATTTTCAGGGATGTCCGGAGGGGCAACATCTTTGCAGACAAATACTTCTTCCTCCGGTGGAAGTGTTTTAAAGATCTCAATTTCGGTATAGTCACTTTCCTGTCCGTCTGTTTCCGTCCGTACCCGCAGTTCATATTCGGTGTTTGTTTGAAGATGGTAAAGTGTTTTTTCTGTGAACATCGTTCTGGTCTCATACCAGTCATGATTTTCAGAACGCTGTCTGGGCCGGTACTGAAGTCGGTATTTTACATCCTCGTTAACAACGGTGACGCGATCCCAGCGAATGGCGAGTGTCGTCGGTTTCGCCCATCGCATTTGCAGATTTTGAGGAACAGGTAGCGCTTCTCCATACTGAAATACATAAACTTCGCTGCGTCCCTTATTTTTGAAAAGATCTTTACCACCGGTATCGCGCGCTTCGACCTGCCAGGCATATTTTCTTCCCGGGATTAGTGATGGTTCGCCCGGGCCGTAAATAATCTGTGTTTGAGAAATAACTATTTCGAATAATGGGGGCTGTGTCAAGAAGGCATCGTAGGGATTGCGGTTCTCAGGCCACACCTCCAGTAGCCTGAAGGTATATTCTGTAGTAAACGCTGCGTTCGGGGACGCTGTATGCCTTGGTGTCCACGTAAACAGGATGTTGGTTGGATCCTGTAATTTTAGTTTCGAGAAGTTTGTGGGCAGATTGAGCATAGGCGGATCGTTGAGAATGATCCAAGCCGTCGTCGTTCCTTTATTGCTCACCACGGTGCTGCGATTGTAGTCGAGGACTTCGACGCTGAAACGGTAAACTCCTTCGGGAAGCTTCGCTCTCTTTTCGTATTCACTTCTGGAGAATCCGGAGAATTCAAGGGCATTGGGCAGAAAATATTCCCATAGATCTTCGCCGTAAAATATCTGTGGCACGCCGCCGCCCTCCAGCCTGATGGGTTGTGCAATAAAATTCTCTTTCGTTCTGATGGTTATGCCTACACCTTCAATGGTGATCCTGAGCTTGCATGGGTAATCCGTAAGTGAGATGTCATTCGCGCGGATGTGAACTATAAAATTCTGCGCGCCGGGTGCAGTGTAATCGCTGAGGTACGGCGAGTACGGCGGTATTAGTTGCGGGTTAACCTGGACAGGAAATACCTGGGCGCTTGCTACTATTCCAAAAATCACTGCCAGGAAGAGAAGAATGTGTTTCATTTTATGATGCATCAGATGTTCAGCAGTCTTTTCGTGGACTTACCATATTTCTTATTTCCGTTACCATTGCACGCTCTTGCGTTCAGCAGATCCATGGCCGCAGTCTTTAGCGAAGGAGGCGTTCGCTCCTGCAACTCCGCAGCCCAACGCGCGCGCTCCAAAGGAGTCCCATGGACAGGATAACGGTGTTAAAAGGGACCCTTATTTCCTCCTTCCCACAACGGTATAGCTATACCCCATCGTTCCGGTGAATTCAGTTACATAATAGGGAACCCCTTCGCGTGTACGGCCCCGGTTCACTGCGATGGCGCTGAGATTGATATTGTGTTTGTCGTGCAATGACAATGCTCCGCTCAGTCGGCCATTGATCGCGGTGTTTATCCTTACACCATTGCTCCTGGCGGTATTGTATGACGATGATAATGTTGTTCTGAATTTTCTTTTAAAGAATGACCTGCTGATGGTGACACCGGGTCCCATCGTCCGGTTATTGATATGGTAACCCTCGTTTATCGAAGTGTTAAAGTTTATGGCAACACTTATATTTTGCGGAACAAGTGTAATGGAATATCCGGTGTTGATGTTGTAAAAGCGGGTTCCGGAATGTTGTTTCACCTGGCCTTGCGTGTCGGCGGCATCCTGCCAGGTAAGCTGCAGGTTGAAATTTTGTTTCTTATTTTCTCCACCCGGCAACGAGTACATCGCTGACATGGAAGCGTTCCGGGAAATTTGCGTAAAGTTTAGCGTGTCAAGGTTGTCATAGGGCGTTAGCTGATTGATGGTTTCAAACTGTGACCGTATGTTGGTATACGTCTGGAAACTTGAATAGGAAGCGGACGTATTAAAATGTTGGGAAGCTGTATAAGTTATATTTATGGAGCCCACAATTCTCCGCATGGTGCTTATTTTTGTTTTGTCCAGATTATCCCCCTGGATGCCAGCGCTCGCGGCCATATTTAATTTACCCTGAAGCATACCGGTTGATCCGTTCAGGGTGATATTTTCGAGGTCATTGTTGAAGTAGTAAGCGCCTAATGTCCGGTATCCGGGATCTATGCGCTCGTAGGCGAGGCCGAGTCTCCATTCACCGCGCTGGTAGTCGAAGGAAGTTTTAAAGGCATTGTAGTACGATGACGATACCCGGGGCTGAAAAATTCCACACTCCGCCAGAGGATGATCATTCACGGTTTCATTCGCCCTGGTATCCTTTGACATCGCGCTGGTGGCAAACTCCGCTTTCAGAAGAAAACTTTTAAACAGTGTCTTTCCTATGCCAAAACTCAGCACCAGGTTCTGCTGAGGGGTGATGTCAACGCTATCAGGAATGTTTCGAATTGAGTGGAGGTCGTCTTCGGCGTGAAACACGATCATGTCGATAAAATTCCGGCTCCCGCCGCAGGTCACCTTCAGCCCATATCCAATCCGTTGAAATGCAGGCATTGATGATGACTGCAAGCTGTCGGGTTCCACGGCTTTCATAAACCGGCCGTAAAATGTGCTGAATTTCCAGATCCCCCCGGGGGCGAGGTCAATGGCTCCTCCTAAAAAAACGTGACCGTTTACGGTGTAAGGTGAAAAAGACATCGAGGTATACCCCACATGGGCCGTGATCCATTTGTACGTTGGATGCACCGAATATTGATTGAAGGGCTGGGAGAAGGATGTGTTTTGGTTAGAGAGACTGAAGGTCAGCGGAACGGTCCAGCCATAAAGTGACAGGTTCAAATTAGCGGAAGCGTAATAGCTGTAGGGATCGCGCCCTGAGGCGATGCCACTGGAGGAATAAAATATCTGATTAAAGGAGACGCCGCCGGCAAAGGAGAAGGGTTTCTCCTTGCCTATAGATTCAAGGTTCTGCGCTGCCAATGGAATAATTGCACTGAGTGCAAACACCAGTGACAAGCCTGAGCGAGAGGGTCTTCGCATGGGTCGGGCCTTTTTTAACTTGACTAATAACTTATAATAACTTGACTAATATCGAGAGTGGTTTTTAAAGAGTCAAGATTTGTCAGGTTAATTTTTGAAATCTTCGACATCATAGTCGATGGTAGATAGTCTAGAGCCATGGCGGGTGAAATTTCCCACAAAGACACAAAGACACTAAGGTTTGTTTGGTTTTCCGGCTTTCTTGTTTAGCGCTTCGTGGCGAGACCAAAATCGGCTATTTTTTTAAAAGATGCTGCAATACCTGCGCTAATTTTTCACCTTTGATCTGGTCATCTATCGCAACAATGATCCCTTTCGCATCGACCAGGATTGCTCTGGGTAATCCCTGTTGTTCAAAGATCTGGTTGCTCTTTTCCCCTCCATATCGGCCTGCAAAGGCATTATACCATGGCATGTTCCATTTCTTTTGACGAAAGTTGGCGACCACCTCAGGACTATCATCAAAGGAAATACTGACAATTGTAAATCCTTTGTCTTTGAATTGTTCATAGACCTGGTGAAGGTTTTTCATTTCGGCCACACAAGGTGAGCACCAGGTTGCCCACAGGTCAATGAGATAAGTTTTACCCCTGAGTTCACCAGGGGTTATTACGTGATCTGGATCGTCCAAAGAAACAAAGGAAAAATCCGGCATAACTTTTCCAATGGCTATTTTTCTGTTTAACGGATTTCTCTTTTTTATGCCTTCCAGCCATTTGGGGTAAGCTGCAAACTCTTTCATGAAATCATTATAAAGCCTGACAAAGTTTTTTTCGTCTCCCTCCTTATGGTACACGTCCAGGGCAAAGACCAAATAATCGGCTCTTAAACTTTCATCATCCTGCGCTGCTGCAATTTTCTCCGCAAAATACGCTGCTTCTTTTGGGTCAGGGAATGCATCTAAAACCCAGGGAGATCCAATTTTCCATACACGTGAGTCAGGGGAGATTGTCTTCAACACCTTCCGGGCCTGCGAAGAAGAATCCACTTCCGCATAAAAAGCAGCCATCTGGTATACATCTTTAGAAGTTTGATCGGTCGCGGCTGTGGCCATGGCTGAGAAATAGGATAGATCTTCTTCGATGTTGTAAGCCCTGATGAAATCCTCGTAGTTTCCCAGTTGTCTTGTGTCTAAAAAATTATAGGAAGCCAGCCTGAATTTCATTTTCCTGAAATCCACAGCCAGGTGGGCGGTAAGCAGTTTTGCGGTAGTGCTACGGGGGTTTGAAAAGTTTACGAGGGCTGGTAAATCAGAGGCAAGCAATAACCCCGGATCGAATGTCAGTTTTGTTTGTTTAGTATGGGTGTTTATAACTGCGTAGTAACTTCCGCCGAGCCAATTCGTATATCGGTTTGAGTCATATTTATAGTTGGTTTTGCCGGGAGCATCCACCGGAATTCCATCTCCGTCCATGAAAAGCAACGGGCGATAGCTTAATATTTTTGTTCTCTCCGAAGGTATGCTGGCGATGTAAGCACCGTTTTTTTGGCGAGTCATTTTTTGAAGCCTTTTGTCCAGGGAAAAATCATTAAAACTTCCGGACACGAAAACGGAATCTGGTGTTTTCATTTCTTTTTTTAAAGTACCAAGCCGCACTTCAAATTCTATTAGCTCATCCTGTTCGATAAGGATAGGACATCGAACTGCGCGATGGTGCGTTCCGGCGCAGCGGACAAAATACAATCCCGGTGCGTTCACTGAAAATTCAAACGTATTGTCCTGAACGCTGCTGGCCGGAATTTCGATTTGTGAATCAATTTTGTTTTGCGTCAGACTTGCGTGGCTTTCCTGCATGGGTTTTCCATCGTGTCCGATTACATGGACCTTGATCTTATATTGCTGGGCATGCGCAACGCCGGCTATACAGCCAGCGATGACCATTAGGATACGTATAGTCATGGGTGATTATTTTAAAAGAAAACTAATTACTTCTCCTCAAATAACTTTTTCAATACCTCTTCCAACTTTTCTTTGCTTACATCCTGTGAAGTAGCCAGGATCTTACCGGACTCATCAATGAGAAACGCTGCAGGAATGTCGAACACTTCGAACTGCTTAGCCATAGGGCTTTGATTCCTTTGCAACTTCAGATCAATTCCATGGAGCCATGGCATCGGAAATCTTTCTTTCCTGAAGCGCACGACGACTTCCCTGGAGGCATCCAGTGAATAGCTTAGGATTTGAAAACCTTTATCATGATACTGCTCGTAAGCCCTTTGAAGGTATGGAAATTCCTGAATACAGGGTGCGCACCACGTGGCCCAGAAATCGATCAGGTATATTTTTGTCTGCATGTTATCAGGCGTGTAAACAACGGAAGTATCCTGCAGGGAATGTGCTTTGAAAGAAGGAACCTCACTGCCGGCCACAACAGTGGCGGCTTCTTTCCTCTCGCGCTGAAGCTTAACAAACTTTGCTGCCTGTGATTCAGGACTCAATAGCTTAAGTCTCTCATAGAGTCGATCAGATTCTTCGCTATCTCCTTTTTTTTCTGCCATACTGATCAGACTCGAATAACCCCATCCTCTGGCTGTAAAAGGCCAACTCTCTACGGAACGTTCTATATATTCTTTATAACGCTCGGGATGCCCTGTGGCCAGCACTGCCTTTTCGATATAGTCAGCCGGTGAGGGATAGTGCATTCGAAGCATCCAGAAGGGGGACGTTGGCGAAAGTTCATCCATTGCTTTCGATATAAGCGTAGAGTCTTTTATTTGTCCGGTAGGCATTTCGCCATAATCTTTTCCCAGGCCGGGAAATAATAAGGCTAAATACTTTACCCATAATGCCTGTCGAAGAACAGCGCTTTCTTCCATTAAGATTCGATTTGAAAGAAGTTTTGCCGCAGGTTCTGAAGGCATTGAATAATTAAGGCTATTTATTTCATGATAAATTTGAGTGAGCTGTTCATCAATTGAGCCTTCATCGGGAAATAGGCTTTTCACGTGGCTTGATTTTCCGGATCTAACAGGATCCAATTCTATTGTCACTTTACCATCAACGGGTTTTTCAACTGCAAATATGGCGGTGTGTATACCTCCGTGCGCGCTGAAAAAATATTCCTTCGCGTTCGTGCCAGTAACAGGCATGCCGGAATTTGTAGCATTCCTTATCAGGTACTGGATCGACGACTCATTTGAATGAAACACGGCACCGAATTTTCCATTTGGCAGTTTTTGTAATCGCTGTCCATTAAAAGAAGCTTTTGCAGAGTTGCTATAGATTTCCGCAAGGCTAAGGTCTTCCTTGTAATCGGGCTGATCAAGCCTTACGTTTAGCTCAAGTGCCCTCGGTTCTTCAATGTAGATAACGGCTTGTTGTTGCACGTGGTCAGCACCCGCAAAATTTAAAAAATGCAAACCTGTGTGCTTACTTTCCCGTCGAAACTGACCATTTTTATCGGGCTGAATTATTACTGTGGTAGCAGCAGCCTCCCCTACGGTCATAAGTACCATGGCTTTTTTCATCGGCTTCCCATCATTCCCAAGTAAAGTGCCGGTGATGACAGACTGTGCTAGTAATGCGTTCAGAGAACTGGAAATGGTTAGCGCCGAAAGAAAAAGCAGAGCGGAGAAGGTCTTGTTTTTCATATCTTGAATTTTATTGTGTTGGAAGGATAATCCTTCCGTTACTTATCGTCAAAAAAATCCTTTAGCATTTCTTCCAGCTTCTCTTTGCCAAGGGCTTCCGTCGTAGCAATAATTTTACCGGACTGATTGACCAGAAACGCAGAAGGAATGCCGAACACTTCAAACTGCTTTGCCATTTCGCTATCTATTGTCTGGAACTGAGGATCGATGGCATGAAGCCAGGGCATCGGAAATTTCCCTTTTCTAGAACGAAAAATCTGTTCTGTGGATGGATCTATTGAGAAACTTAATATTTCAAACCCCTTATCGTGAAATTGCTCGTAAGCCGCATGGAGATACGGAAACTCCTTGTAGCAGGGGCCGCACCAGGTCGCCCAGAAATCGATCAGGTATATTTTGGCTTTGATATTTTGAGGCGTATAAACTACTGTGCTATCGCCGAGGGAATGCGCTTTGAAAGGAGGCACCTGCGTTCCGGCCACCACTTTTGCCCCTGCTTTTCTTTCCCGCCGAAGTTTTTCAAACTTTGCTGCCTCTGATTCCGGACTCAATACTTGCTGCCTTTGATAAAGGCGATTTGCGTCTTTCTTGTCTTCTTTTTTCGTTGCTTTTTTGATCAGACTTGAAAAGCCTTCGCCTCGGATTTCATAGGGCCAGCTTTCAATCGAGCGTTCGACATAATCCCGGTAACGATCTGGTTGTTCTGTGGCCAACACCAATTTTTCGAGAAAATCAACAGGGGAGATCCACCTGAGCATCCAGAAAGGAGAAGCGGGTGTAAGTTCACCTATTGCCTTGGATATGATTTTTGGCTCGATAAGATCAGATGAAGGGGAGCCCCCGGTTTCGAGGTGGTTAAAAACACTGCTTAAATATTTTATCCACAATGCTTGCCGGAGCAAATGATCTTTTTCTTTTAAGATGCGGTTTGGAAACTGTTGTGTCGCGACGTAGTCAGGAGCAGCATTATTCCAGTCGTTAATTTCACGGTAAATTTGGGTGAGCTGTGCATCCAAAGAAAGGTCATCACTAACCGGGCTTTTTTCTTTATAAGTATTCGCCGGCTTTTCCGGGTCTAATATGATCGTAACTTTACCATTCACAGGGTTTTCAATGGCAAAGATATCTGCGAATATGCCCCCATAGGGATATGATATTGAATATTCATGGGCATTGGTGCCTGTGACAGCTTCTCCGGATTTGGAAGCTCTCCGTATCAGGTATTCAAACGGTTCATTTGACGGTAATACCAAGGCAAATTTTCCGTTGGCTCCTTTATCAAATCGTTTGCCATTAAAAGGAGATTTGCCATTACTGCTCCAGAGCTGTGCCGTAGACAGGTCTTCACTGTATTCAAGAATGGAAAGCCTTACATTTATGGTTACTGTCCGCGGATTCTCAATGTAGAGGACAAATTTTTGTTGCAAGTGTCTTACACCTACAAAATTTAGAAAATGTAAACCTTTCCCCTGCGTTTCGTAGCGAAACCGACCTTGCTCGTCCGGCTGAATTATAATTGTTGACTCTTGCGAACTACCGGTTGTCATGAGCACGATCGACTTTTTCATTTGCTTTCCATCGTGCCCCAACAAAGTGCCGGTAATGACAGATTGGGCCTGGACTTCGTTTAGCCAGCCTGACAGGTTGAAACCCAAAAGAAAAAACAACGTCGAGAAAATTCGGTTTTTCATTGATCAAATTGTTTGTTGAAGTGCCTAAAAAGTAATTTTAACACAACTGCATTAATGAGTGGGTCTTTAACTCTATTTTTTGTCGCTGAAATGACGTTTCAAAATTTCCTTGAGCCCTTCTTTCGCGATATCCGCCCGATTGGCCAAAATAATTCCACGCTCGTCTACAAGAACCGCTCGCGGAATATCTGTCACTTCAAAGTCTACGGCTAAAGGATCTTTTAAGCCATTTGTAAGCATCGCATGGAGCCATGGCATTTCCCACTTCCTCTTCCGGAAAGTATTTATCTTTTCAATCTGGTCATCCGCCGAAATGCTTAAAATTGTGAAGCCTTTGTCTTTAAAGATTTCGTAAATCTGATGCAGAGCGGGTAGTTCCTCAATACATGGTGCGCACCATGTTGCCCAGAAATCCATCAGGTAAACTTTACCCTTCATATTTTCCGGAGTGTAACTCATGTCATCCCTCAGGGAATTTATTTTAAAGAAAGGAACGGGTTTGCCTTCGAAGAATTTATTCGCCGGATCATATTTCTTTATTGCATTCGCTGCATACCATGAACCTGGAAACTCTTTCATCAACCGGCTATAATACAAACCAACCATTGGATGGTTACCCGTTAAAAAAGATCTTTCGAGGCCAAGATAAAGAAATGATGAAATCAATGATGGCTTGTTTTGACTATTAATGAGGCGATGCACATATTCATCTGTCTCTTTCGAATAATTTAACGCCTTGCTAATCCAGTTAAATGCATAAGCATCGGGTTCTAATTCCCAAATTTTCGAGTGAGGTGGAAGTTCCTGTAAAAATAGTTGAGCCTTCTCAGCGCTTGCCTCGTTCGCTAAAAAACTAAAATATTTTAACAGCAGGTATTGTTTTACGAGGGGGTCATTTTCTTCTCCAATAAGCTTTGTATATTCTATTTCATCTTTTGATTTGTCATATTGTCTTTCATCGGCATAAGCCCCACTCCTTGCATGATCAATAAAAGCATGATAAACCAGGTCGTTTCTGTTGTTGGCGTCCGATGCAGCATTAGCGATCTTTGCCATCCTGGAATCAGCATCATTGAATTGAATAGTTGGCAGGATTCCGGAATCGGGTAACTGATCAGGATCAAACGTTATCTTTGTGATTTTTTCCCTGGTTTTGATAACTGAAATAAACTTGGTGGAGCCTGCAGTGGTTTCCGGTTTTGAAATCTGGTAGCTATAGCGGTGTGCATGGGTCCCCTCTATTGGATGCCCCGCATATTGCACTCCAATGAGTTGGTAAGCCAATGTATCAGCTTCAACAGGAACAGTGGCCCGGAATTTCCCGTTTTCCAGGCGAGTCATTTTAAGGGTGCCGTTCTGCGTGGAGAAATGGTTAAAATCACCTGCAATGGAAACTGAATCGATATTCTCTTGGTATGATGCAGTGGCCAGTTGGATCTTAATATTTACCGGTTCACCCCGCTCTATTAGCAATGGAAAAAAGATGGATTTATGGTGTACACCACCTGCCCATAATTCATATACGCCTGTGTCTGGAAGGTGAACTTTAAATTGTCCATCCTGCCGGATCACCTCTTTCTTAAAATCCTTTGAGGTAATCTTAACATATGCATGCTGAAGGGCTTTACCTTCTGCGCCCATGACCTGTACCTCCAGGGTGACAGGAGACTGGCTGAGGCAAAGTGCAGGTATGAGGACGCACCCAATCGCTGCGATAATAGTCAGGGTCTTTTTCATGTTTGTTTAATAAGATCCAGAGGGCATATTGATTTATCTTTTACTCCCGGGGCGATTCTTACGGGCCTGTTCAAACATGTAGATATCCTTATCTCCATATTGCGTCACATCGGCCAATTTCTTTTCAAATTCTTTTGTTTTAGTACCGTCACCTGTTTTTCTGTAGGCGTTTGCCAATCCGAAATATGCGTTGGCGCTGTTGGGCCGTTTTAACAATAATGACTGATAGGCCTCAATAGCTTTATCAAATTTTCCGGCTTTTTCGTGGGCTGATGCGATGTTGAGTAGAATAGGACGAACGTAGGAAGGCGGCTCACTGTACCCCAATTCTTTCTCTTTAGTTTGCGCTTTTTCCAAAACAGCCAGCGCTTGTTCGTAATCGCCTTCAGCGCTTTTGATACAACCCTGGAGCTCCAGAGAAGCAATGTTTAATTCCTTGAGATTGCGCCATCCGAGCACATCCTCCTCTTTACCCTGATTGGTATTTCTCCAAAGGAATGTATCAAGATCCTTCGAATATTTAACGGCTTCCTTTCTGTCATTTTTTTCCAAAGCGCTCATGCCCAGGGAAAAAAGGGTCAATCCCTCCTTGTAAGCCATTGCCTTCTTGCCGTAAATTGAATCATTGTCCTTAACGGAGTTGAGTTGTGCCACAGCTTTGTCCCAGAATGCGAACCGCATTTCCATTTTTGCAGGCGCTAAAATTCCCTGATAGAAAAACATTCCATCATAGGTTTTTTTTCGCTCTTTGGTGATCATCATATTTTGAAGTTTGAGGGCGTAATACAAACCGGACCTGTATCTCCCATTTTCGGCACAGTTTGCCAACAAATAGTTTATGTTGTGGATGAAATTCCAGTTGTCAACTTCCTGGATCCCATTTTCCTTCATGTAAGTGGAATCCACGCTTACGGAAGCGACAAATGCGTCATGCGCCTTTTTGTAATCACCCATTTTATAGTAGATGTGGCCCGGCATGTGTACGATATGGCCGGATGCCGGAGCCAGCAAAGAAAGTTTATCGGCACTCTCCAGCGCTTTTTCGGGGCAGCAGTTTTCCATCTGATGGATCCAGTAATGATGTGCGGCTGCGTTTTCCGGGTGTTTATTCAACAGATCACGAAGCAAATATTCACTGAACATATGGCCTTCATTCGGATTCATCTCGGAATTAAATCCGGACATTTTGTTTAGCGCCAGAAACAATTTGGCATCGATGTCGTCTGGAAATTTATGCACGATCAGTTCCAGTTTTTTTGCGTATTCCTGGTGCCCGTTTGAAAGGGAATCCCGAAGCAATACACCTTCGGCATATAGTTTCTCATGCTCACTGGCATTGTTTTTCATGGCCTTTAATTTTTTCAAAGCCAGCGCTTTATCTTTTTTATACTCTTCTTTTCCAAAAGAACCAATGGTTTCCAGCAGACCCCAATACGGCATAATGGCGGTAGAGTCATGGCGGATCGATTCTTTAAAGGCCCGGTAGGCTTCGAAATCCCAAAAACAATGAAGTAGCGCAACGCCCTGGTTAAAATATTTCTGGGTGGTTTCAGATGAAGTTTTAATAAGCAAATTTGATTTTCCAATACCATCTAAAAGAGCTGGGGGTGGCAGGTCATGGATATAAACAGTCTGCTGCCGGCAGGCGAGAATATGATTTAAATGATTTTCGGTTTTGACAGAGGCATGTTCATCATGCTGGGCAAGAATCTGAAAGGGCAGAAGCAAGAGGGGCAATAAAAAAAGTTTCATTCAAAATTCTTCATAATGTGAAAACCATTCGGGATCTATATAGCGTTAGGAAAAGCAAATTCCCATTTCAACGAATTCTTATTGACTAAAAGTCGAATAATGCCCGAAACGCTCTGGCTCTTACTCCAAAAGATTCCCGGCATTGACAACGGTTTCTGATCTTTAAGAAGGCGAAAGAAGAGACTTGACAGACAAATCCGAGGAAGCTAATGAAATTGAAGGACAAAAAGAAAGGATGCTGAATGTCTTTTACGGGATGATTTACTTTATTTGAATAAGCAGTCTCTGTTCATCGTTATTGAGCAATTAGACTACTCGTTGTCGAAACTGGTGAGATGTCTGGTTTTTAAGTTTATACTGCCGAAAGAAGTCCGGGAAATTTTTTAGCTGGCATTTTTTGACCACATTGATGTACTCATTTTTGTTTATGTCTTTTTGACTATCCATGAAAAGTAATTCCATCTGCAGGTTCCTTTTAGTTTCCTGCTTTTCTGTTCTTGTATTTTCATTAAACCTGGCAGCTCAGCCATTGGCTTATCCTGAAACACCGAGGTATCCCGTAGCGGATACGATCTGGGGAAAAATCGTAATCGATGATTACCGGTGGCTGGAGGAGATGAATAACACCGAGGTCAAAGATTGGGTTAAAAGACAGTCTGATTTTACCAACAGCATATTCGACAAGATTGCAGGACGGGATGAACTAATGAAAGAATTTCTGGAGCTTGATAAGGTCAAGCCGGCGCGGTATGGATTTTTCATGAAGAAAGAAGCCAACCGGTATTTTTTTGAGAAAACACTAGCCGGAGAAAACGTTGGTAAACTTTATTATCGCGAAGGGAAAAATGGGTCGGATATCCTGTTATTTGATCCCGTCGCTTACTCCAATGCAAAAGATACCGTTGTTACCTTTGATTTTGTGCCCAGCGGCGATGGAAAGATGGTTGCGCTGCTCCTGAGATCCGGTGGCCAGGAGGTTGCCACCATCAGGGTTCTGAACGTGGAAAACCAAAAGTTTTATGCAGAAAGCATTTATCCCGCTGGCGCCGTCACCGGATGGACACCTGACCATAAAGGATTTATTTATTCTGCTTTTCAGACCAGCAACCATCTTTCCAATGATTTCTATAAGGATATTCGGGCCATGTATCATGCATCAGGCACCGATACGTCGATGGACAAAATAATTTTCTCCCGTGAGCATAATCCGGACCTGAAAATACAGCGCCACGAAACGACCTCCGTCAGATATTCTTCCGATGAAAAATACCTCCTTTGTGCTTTATGGGGTGGACCAAAAGAAAGAAGTTTTTTTGCTCCCGCCGCGGACTTGCTAAAGGCTAAAATCAGTTGGAAGCCTTTTATTACGGGAGAGGATGACGAAATAACCAGTGGATTTATTCACAACGAAAAGGCATATCTCTTTTCAAAGGATGGTACTGCCCATTACAGGCTTTCGGTTTCACCGCTTGATAAATCCGATATATCCCGGTCAAAAATAATTCTGTCAGAGCGTGAAAGAAGATTGACATATGTCTCTCAAACCAGGGATTACCTGTTTGTTCACAGCACCAATGGCGCGCATCACTTTGTTGACCAATACAACTTTACAACCGGTGAAATATCAGCCCTGAAGTTTCCCTTCGGCGGCGCAACTTATGTCAATACTTACAATGTTAAATCAAATGATTGTTTTCTTCGCGTCTGGTCCAGAAACAATCCGATGACGATCTATGACTACAATCCGGTTACCGGCGAAACGAAATTAAATTTAATCAATTCATCACCTCATTATCCGGGGACGGATGACCTGGTAGTTGAAGAAGTGGAAGTGCCCGGCCACGACGGGGTGATGATCCCATTGTCAATAACTTATAACAAGCGCATTAACAAAGATGGGAGTAATGTCGTGTATATGACGGGATATGGATCTTATGGAATGACGTTTGTTCCTTCACTGAACATTCTCTTTATGCCGTTGTTCAACCGGGGAGTCATTCTTGCTACAACTCATCCTCGCGGCGATGGAATTAATGGTCCCGATTGGCACAAGGGTGGTTTCAAGGCTACCAAGCCAAATACCTGGAAGGATTTTATTTCCTGTGCGGAATACCTTATTAAACACGGGTATACATCTGAGAAGCGTCTGATCGGCTCCGGAACCAGTGCGGGAGGCATTCTCATCGGCAGGGCTATCACCGAGCGGCCGGATCTTTTTGCTGCGAGCCTTCATATTGTGCCAGTCAGCAATGCCTTAAGAGGAGAAAACAGACCCAACGGTGATACGGATGCACGGGAATTTGGAACGGTTAAAGATTCGGTGGAAGCAATGGGACTGATTGAAATGGACGCATACCTTCAAATTAAACAGGGAGTAGCTTATCCTGCTGTACTTGCGGTCGGCGGGATAAATGACTCGAGGGTTCCGGTTTGGCAGCCTGGAAAATTTGCTGCAGCCATGCAAAGGGCAAGTTCATCCGGAAAGCCTGTGCTGTTACAAGTAAACTATGACAGTGGACATATCACTGAAGAGAAATTTGTTGGTTACCGGAATTATGCCAACATGTATGCCTTTGCCCTTTGGCAAGCAGGTCACAAAGACTTTCAACTGACGAAGTGATCGCAATCAAAAGAATGAAATGCGTCTAAAAGGAAAATTTGCATACGAGATGTAAGTTTCCCAGTTATTCTCATCAAAATTATTGTACCCGAATAGATTTGGTTGCCGGATGCGAGTCGGATAGCATCAACATTAATGCACATTACTGCGGCCTGAAGCGTCAGACGGGTATTATATTGAATCGTTGTTGGTTAATGTTTGTATCCATTGCAGAATCTCTCTTCGAAAACACTACCCGCAGTTTTGGTGAGCACCTGACTGTCAACTTACTACTTTACACCTTAAAACATAAACCGACGGATCAGCTTTCCGCTTTATGCACGCCCGAACATAAACTTTTTCGGTACGGGCGGGCTTTTTGCTTTCTGCTTTTTATCTTACGCATCTTATCGCCATTTTATGACCAGACCTGTTTCTCTATTCATCGCCATCCTCGTCGTCAGCATTAGCTGTAATACGAAAAAATCGTCTGACAGCCCGCAAACGCCCGGTGGCCCGGTTAGCTTGCGGGTTGTGCAAAATCAAAATGAAAGTACTATCTCTGTTTTTCGCGAGGGGAGCGACGAACCCCTGGTCACGCAGAATGCAAAGGAAGACTTCCGGCCCTTCCTGCATCCCATCGCTGCGCCGGATGGCAAAGGCGTGCTCACGGAATACAGCCCCGGACACCACAAACATCAGACAGGTCTTTACTGGGGCTTTACGCGGGTTAATGGAAGAGATTATTTTCACAATCCCACCGGAGATTACTGGCGACGCGTATCGGCGGAGGTTATTCAGGATACCGGCAGGACCGTAAAGTGGCAGACGGTATACGATCTGCTAGATGAAAAAGGAAATACTATTCTTACCGAAACACAAAAATGGTCGATGCGGGAAAGCGAGGGAAGATTTTTTCTGGATCTCGAATGGCGCGGCGATGCTAAAACCGATATCACGATTGGAAAATATGATTACGGTGGTTTGTTCCTGCGGATGCCCTGGCGCGAAGGGGTCGCCGGCGGTGTTGTCAACGCTGCGCGCCAGCGAAATGAAAAAGCAGAAGGTCAACCTGCGCTTTGGGTGGATGTCGGCATGCAGGTGGAAGGACGCGATGACCTGGCGCACATTGCGATCTTTGATCACCCTGACAACAAAGGCTACCCTCAGCCCTGGCGTGTTGACGGGCAAATGGGTATCGGCCCGGCGCGCGCCCGTACCGGCGAGTGGAAGATCCCCAAAGGAGAAACCGAGATCATCCGCCATCAGATCGTTGTTTATACAGGAGAACTCAATGACGTGGAACTCAATGATACTTTTGGAAATTATAGCGGACAGGGTACGTACGCATTGTGGCAGGTGGCACAGCGGGAGGGAAGAGAAGCGAAATTCCTCACTCCGGATGATGCCGTAAAATCCATGACGCTCATCGGCGGATACAAGGCCAATGTCTGGGCCTCCGAACCAATGATGACTCAGCCCATGGCCTTTTGCTGGGATGACCGGGGAAGGATGTGGATAGCGGAAAACCGCGACTACGAATCGCGGGGTTATGGGTTTTCCAACGCAGGCGATAGCCGCATTCTCATTCTTGAGGATACGGATAGGGATGGCGTTGCAGACAGCCGCAAAGTTTTTATGGAAGGACTTGCCTTTCCCGCAGCCATCGCTGTCGGCTTTGATGGCCTCTATGTAGGCGCGCCTCCGAATCTGCTCTTTATTCCGGACCGCAATAAAGATGATGTTGCGGATGAAAAAGATATTAAAGTGCTGTTGACCGGATGGGGCATCCAGGACCGCCATGAAACGCTGAACAGCCTGCATTGGGGTCCCGATGGATGGTTGTATGGATTACAGGGTTATGCCACGCCGTCGAAGGTGAGGAAGCCTGAAGGAAAGGGACGTCTCTATAAACACAAGGATCCGTTCCCGGAAGATATTCTCGAAGGCGAGGGCGACGATATTAATGGCGGCGTATGGCGTTACCATCCCACCAAAGACCGGTTCGAAGTGGTTGCGCATGGTTTTAGCAACCCCTGGGGTATTGATTACGACGCCAAAGGACAGTTTGTTATGAGCGCATGTGTCATCCCGCA
>JBBDXJ010000118.1:0-5468 GCA_040902445.1 Cyclobacteriaceae bacterium
GGTCCCGCGCTTACCGTCACACTGCTGATGTCATACCCAAAGTCAGTATTTGCAAAATCAAGATTAATCACTCCGGATGTAATAAAGTCACCACTCGCTTCCTCAGTTATTACAATATTGCCCATCGACTGGAAAGATCCGCTGCAAATGTTGGAGGTTACATTGTTTACAGTGACACCGGAAGTGGAAAAATTCCATACCGTTTGAGTTGAGATCCCACCCCAGTCATTATCTGCCGGAACATCTTCAATGACTGCATTGCCGATCAATACGTAATAATCGGAGTTTGGTGATAATGTTGCGGCTGGGATGTTCACTTCAACTGTGGTGTTTCCTGTAGCCACTACGTTAGCCCTGTCGACAACTAGCGCGGGAAGATCCGTGGCATCGTCATAGATGATTACCTGGTCGGCGGTGGAACCAGCAGCCGTGGTAATATTATCAACGTTTTCGTTGAACGTGAGGATAAGCTTGTTGAGGTTAAAGTCTACAGCTGTTGCGTTATCTACAGGAGTTATTGTTACCAGGGAAGGCGGGGTTACGTCGGCAAATGTATAAGTTCGCGTTTGGCTTACGAGGCCACTAATATTATTAGGGTTAAATGTAAAATCACCTTCATCGTATGAAAATTGTACGGATGGTGTACTGGCATTTACGGAAGGATCCACATCCGCAACCAAAAAAAAGTTCCGTGTAGGTGTAGCGAGAATAGATTCAGAGAGTGTAATGGTTATCTCAGTGCCCGTAGGTGTAATGGTAATGCCACCTAGTGGTGCATCGGTCCCGACTCCATCGAAGGTAGCGTTAGCGGATTCACACAACCTGAAGTTTGATAATTTGCCAGCCGTAGTTGATGACAGATGGACGATCACGCTTTGGAATGTAAGCGGCCCGCTTCCATTAAGCGAGAAGCCTGCCAGGGCTCTGTCTGTTGACGAACTATTCAACGGAGTCGCTGTGGGGGCGAGTCCGCCGGCAAGTGCGCTTATAGCCACATCAGCCTGCGTGGTGGCGTTCGCCGTAGGAAAGCCTGCGGTTGTCAGGTAATTGTAAGTATCGTCATCTCCTTCACGGTTATAAGGTACAATGGCGAAATGATAGTTCGTATTCAGAGTCAGACCGGTTGCAATATATGTGGTGGTAGAGGTGCTGTTAATGCGGACCAGAAAGTCATTCGCCCCATCGGGCAATGAACCATCGTCTAAATTGGTTAAGGCAGCTGCAGATCCCTGGTTGATCAGGATTATGTAACCATCAGCATTGGTTATGGATGACGCCGCCGGGAATGTAAGCTCTATCTCATCTGTGGCTATGGCATTGGCAGAAAGACTTGCCGCATGAGAAGTCGGTTGGAGGGCAAGCGTAAAAAAATCATTTTCGCCAGTATAATCAGTATGTTCCAACGGATCACTGTTATCATTGCGGCCATAACCGCGGTAAAAGATGTTTGTCCCTGCAGGTAGACCCGTAACATTCACTGTAAAAGTTCCGGATCCGGTTTCACTGCCAACAACTTTTGTATAAGGCCCACCGGAGGTGGTAGACCATTCAACACCTGTTTCAATAACATCACAACTTCCTGTGCCTTCGTCCGTAACGTTTCCTCCCAGCGTCGCCGCCGTGGTCGTAATGTTGGTATGCGTGCCAGTCGAGACCGAGGGCGTATCATTACAGGTTTGCCCAAACCCTCTAAAGGAAACATGGAGTAGAATAATCCCAATAAACAATGGTAAAATGATCTTCATAATTTGCCCTTATTAATTATCCAGATTTCCGTCGCGATCCGTTTTCATCAGCACCATTGAAGACAATCCGTTAACCGTATTGGTACCAAAAATCAAAAGGCCTCCATCCGGAGTTTCCAGAATGGAGGTTACGCTCTCATCACCTGATCCTCCCAACAGTTTTTTCCCCAGCAGGTTTCCAAATGGATCTACCTTTACAAGCAGAATATCTTTTCCGCCGTTACCCACGGTAGGCGTACTCTCCATCGACCCGGCCAGCACATAGCCTTCATTGGTGGCTACAAGGGCAAGTCCTTCATCAAAGCTACTGGAAGAGGTTTTTTCCTGGCTGTTCAGGATCCGGTCATTTAGCATGAGTTCTTCGCCGTCAATGTAACGCGCGCTCTCAGGAAGCACATTCAGATTTGCATCAATGCGGATAAAATACATGTTCCCGTTTAACCCGTTGGTTTCGGAGTATGTACCGATGGCGCAATATCCCACGCTTGATTTTTGCATATCCTCCACGGAATGGTTACGGGCATCACTTTCTCCATATACACTGTTGTTAATATGCGCAGAGTTGATGCCGACATGCGGAACGCTCAGGAATCCTCGCGACAGATTTTGATCCTGGATAAACATTTTGCTTGCCCAAACGATATTTGAAGAGTTTGTTACATGCACCGCATTGCTGTTGATGTAGTCATGTTGAAGCGATTGATAGGAAATGTACCACAATGAATCGCTTATATCGGCTGCGGGAAAGGCAGAGACGAAAGCAGACTCATTTTCATCGGGCGCCCGGAAGCTACCCAGTACGATTATATTTCCGCTGGCATCAAGCGCAAGGGCATCGCCGTGATAATCCACGTGCAGGGTAATCAGCTTGTTGTCTTCACTGCGGGTAACAGTGCTGAATGTTATGTGCTGGCTGAGAATATTACCCTGCTTATCCAGTAGCATTAACCTTGCGTAGGAGTTTACCAGTTCACTCACCTCAGCGGTATTTTGGTTATCAGTGTTTATTTCTATACTGTCCCCAAGGAGGATGTAACCATTGTCCGTTGGCTTAATAGCATTTATTACCCCGTTGGGAATGATCTTTTCCCACATCTTGTGGCCCCGGGCATCGGTTTTGATGATCAGGGCATCTGTGACTCCGTCGTCGTACCTGATCTCTCCACTGAGAATATAACCGCCGTCGGAATCCAGTTCCGCGACCGAACCTATATAATCATCTGCGCTGCTATAAAAATGCACAAAGCTATTGCGTTCCGTCATTTCGGCATCTTCAAACTTTGTACAGGCCGCCAGTAAAAGCAAAATTGCTGTGGCAAAATAAATTTTGTGTGGCATAGCTTATCTGGAAGTAAGTTTTTTAGGATTGAAACGGTTTATGAGATAACCAACAGAAAGCGAAATGGAATTCAACTTGTAAATTCCATCCACATATTTATTGTCCCATAAAGTCACAGGATTTTCATAAGTATCTGCTTTGGTTGATACTGGCAATAAACCCAGTTTATACCTGACTTCAGTAATCAGATAACCCTTTCCGATCTTGCGTTTAAATCCCGCTGACAAAATTACGCCTGCATTGAAACGATTCCTTTGTTCCATCATTTTCAGGGAATTTTCCGGAACTGATGAATTATTTTCACCGCGGTTTGTGAGGATTTTTAAAGAAGATGACAACAAGTAATCAGCGCTGAATCCACCGCCTGCGAAAATGTTGGTGATTCCTTTCTCATAGAGCGAATACTGTATTGATACAGGTAGGGATATCCATGTCTGCGTTTCGGTAGTCTCACTTACCCGCACCTCATCTGCAAAATGATTCAGGCCATTGAAAGATATGATCTGTAAGGATAACTCCGGGTTAAGAGCGAATTTTTTTGAAAGGGTGCCCAGGGGAATTTCTCCGGAAACGGCGATGCTGAATCCAAAATTGTAACTGTACTCATTGACGCCATCATCCGCGTAGTCGCTGCTCACAACGGAGGGCGCCGTTGCAACAGCGCCCATTTTTCCACCGATGCGATAGATAGGGTAGGTCCGGAAAGTTTTGTACAAGGCAACAAATTCCGCGGGGTCAACATCGTCGTTCACTTTGAATTCTGTGTCTGTGCGCAAAAGTGCCAGCATCATTTCGTCCGCCTTGGCCGGTTCTTCCAGGTAGATATAAGTTAAGGTCAGCAACTTATATGCATTGACCTGTTCTTCGTCATTGAACCCACCCTCCCGAAGACAGTGCTCCAGTAACTGTGGTAACTCGTGTAATCTTCCCTGCTCGTATATCGATTGGGCCAGACGCAAAGTTTGTGGACAGGTGGATTGCCCGCGCGCGACATAACATCCCGCCGACAACACCACGGCCAGTAGCAGTAGTATTCTCCTCATATTATAACAGTCAAAATAGTTATCCCCAGGATTTCCTGGCAGGTATAGGATCTTATATTTTCAACCCCTAAGCTTTAACCTTAAAACTTATTACTTAAAACTTATTACTTAAAACTTATTACTTAAAACTGATTATTAGCCGGAAGTTCCGGACACGTCAGTTCATATGGAAGATCCTCCGCCACATACGTATCCCACTCATCCTTCCCCATGTTGCGCTCGAGTAATCCGCACAAAATGCCTGACATTGTCTCTATTTTTGTGGGCCACGCGTGGATGGTCTGATCCACCTGTCCCACTTTTGTTTCTTTTACGCTCTGAATGCCGGCGATCAGTTGCTCGTCATCCGGAGTGAAAGCCAGATTCCATACCCAGTCATGATCGCTTAGCACTATGGGCTGCATTCTTAAATTTCCGTAATTCCATAAGCGCACTGACCAGTCTTTGCTTGCCGTAGCCATAAAGGAACCCTTATAGTTAAACCGGATGTTTGTGATCCCTGCTGTATGTCCTGAAAGAGTGTTACTGATCCGCCCATTATTAACTATAAAGACCTGTCCGGAGGTTGTCCCCACCACAATTGTTTTTGAATCCGGGGCATAACAAACCGACGTCAACGAAGAGTTTGGTATGCTGATACTTGTTTCAGCGTAGTTATTTTTTATGTCCCAGATAAATAGATTTCCACTGAGCCCGGCCCCGGCAAGCTTCGAACCATCAGGGCTCAGTTCCAGGGCGCTGATCCTTCCTTTCACAGCCACTACTTCCTGCGCAGTGTTCAGATCAGAATAGCGGATACTTTGGCCGGAATTATCGCGGGCATAAAATCCCTTACCGTCAGGTGTGAAGTGTATATCCCCAATATCGGATTTGTAACCCATAATTTTCCTGGGAGCTGCCTTCGTATCGGTCAGATCATATAGCTCCACATAATTTTGATCGCGGTTCATTGAATACAATCCGCCGGCAGCTAATAGTTTTTCGTCCGGACTGATGTCAATGCTATAGACGAGGTAATCGTTGGTGCGATCCTCATCATGTATCCTGTCAGGAACAATCTCCTGGGCCTCCCATTGCGTACCACTGAATTTCCACTGAATGATCTTTCCGTCACTTCCCCCGGAATAAATAAAGTTGTGATTCTTCCTCGTTTTCAGCGCCCGTGCTCCGCCTTTCAGGTGTCCTTCCAGACTTTTGGTCAGGGGGTGATCCTGTGTTCTCAGCGCAAAGAAGAGCCCGTTATAGACGTCGTTGTCGTAACGATAACCATCATGAGTTGTATTAAAATTGTAAGCCTGCTGGGCCAACAATGATTGCTGGGCAGGGTCACTGTTCAATTCT
>JBBDXJ010000119.1:0-34703 GCA_040902445.1 Cyclobacteriaceae bacterium
CCGTATTTTAGCGTTCCCCGATACAGTTGATATTTAGAATTACGAGCGAAGCAAAAAGGGACACGGGTCGATGGGGTTGCGTTTACAGATCAATCCAATGACTGAACCCAATGAGTGTGTCATCCATATAAAAATGCACGACAACGATCCGCTACAACAGCAGTTGGGTATCGGCATCGTAGGCGTGAACATGATCTATGGCTGTATGTTCATGAGCGAACCCGAAGTGATACTGATGTCGTTGATCGATAGCCTTACAGGTAAAAGAATTGAAATTGACATGTTCCGCCTTTCAGGTCCAGACTTCAAACATGTAGACAACAGGTTGATGGCCCTGAAACTGGTGAAGAACGGGCTGACGAAAGCCGCCATGTTCGGCCCGAGTGGAAACGTGATGCAACCGTCGGATGAATTGTACAAGAAGAACGTGCTCGTGTTACGGGGAAGGTTCCGTCCGCCCACCAACGTAAATGTCGATATGTTGCTTTCTTCGCGACGCCACTTCAAAAAAGAGCCGGATGTTGAACGCTCAAGAATTGTGTTGATCTCTGAATTGACGTTGAACGACCTCAGTCCCGACGGGAAGATTGATGAAAGGGATTTCCTTCACCGCGCCGATATCATCTGCTCGCTGGGCCAGAATGTGCTGATCTCCAACTATTTCGAATACTACCGCCTGGTGGATTATTTATCGCGAATCACAAAAGGCAAAAAGATCGGGATCACCATGGGTATCTTTGCACTTCAAAAAGTATTTGAAGAAAAAACCTACGAGAATCTCCGCGGCGGCATCCTGGAATGTTTTGCTTCCCTGTTTGGAACCAATGTAAAACTTTATATTTATCCCGCACTCAGAAAAGACAACACCCTTTTTACCCTGAAGGATTTTGAACAGCAACTTCCCAATAACCTGAAAAATATTTTCCGCTACCTTTTAGATAATAACAAGCTGGAGGATATCAATGATGCAAACGTAAAAAATCTTCACGTCATTTCCGACAACGTGCTGGCCATGATCAGAAAAGGCGAATCTGGTTGGGAAAAATTTGTACCCCACAAAGTTGAGGAAGCTATCAAAGAACAGGGATTGTTTGATTATCCTTTAACGGTTCAGCCTAGAACGGTAGGGGTAGGGGCGTGACAGTCCTTTCATTGAACCAGTCATCCTGAGCGCGCGTTGGACTTGAACGCCTGCAAAAGCGAAGCCCGGGGATCTCTCAACGCAAGGGTCGTTAAGCGAATAAAGAAATGTTTATTGATTAAAAGATTACAATCCACCTGCCATGGCTCAGCCATTCTTTCATCATCCCGATCTGGCAAAATTGATCTTGCGTATTACCTGTGGCGGCCTGTTGATATTACACGGCTCGAATAGCGCTATTCATGGAATTCAGCATGTGAAAGACATGGTAAGGAATGCCGGCCTTCCGGAATTCATAGCGTACGGCAACCTTGTGGGGGAAGTCATTGCACCCGTCTTCATGATCATTGGTTATAAGGCCAGGATCGCCGCACTGGCAGTGGCCTTTAATATGTTACTGTCAGTACTTATAGCTCATTGCGACATCATGTTTGCCCGCAATGACTTCGGAGGGTGGATGATCGAACTAAATGTTTTTTACATGATGACCGCAGTCGTAGTATTTTTTGCCGGCTCCGGAAAATATTCACTTTCCAAGGGTCAGGGAAAGTGGGATTAATAGTTAAGGTTTTAATTCAGGTTAAAATGCAAGTCAAAAGTCAGGTCTGAATGCAGGGATCGAAAGTTAAACTTTGAATCATATTATACAAAAACTTTCAAAAAGTATTAGATTTGCATTAAACCTGCATTTTGACCTGGTATTATACCTGAATTTAACCTGCATTTAAACCACTCACCATTTCACGCCGTCAACAAATAATTCTCAATCGCCTTTATTCTCTTATCCAGTTCTTTGTTAGCCTGCTCGAAGTGTTCCTTTGATTTAATATTGGTTTTTACAGCGATATAAAATTTTATTTTAGGCTCTGTTCCTGACGGACGAACAGATACCTTCGTTCCGTTCTGAAGGTAGAATTGAAGAACATCGGACACGGGGAATTCCAGTTTTGTTTTATTGCCCGTAAGCAGATCCACTTCTTCCAATGATTTATAGTCCAGTAATCTCACGACCCGGCTACCTGTAATTTCCTTTGGAGGATTATTCCTGAACTTCTCCATCATTGCTTTGATCTCCTGTTCTCCCTGCTGACCTTTTTTTGTCAGGTTCATCAGATGCTCTTTATAGAAACCAAACTCCACATACATGTCGATCAGCCAATCGTACATGGACTTGTTTTCTTCTGTGCTGTTGGCTGCCATGGCTGCAAAAAAGGCGCAAGCCGAGACGGCATCCTTGTCGCGGACAAAATCTCCAACCATATAACCATAACTTTCCTCGCCCGCGGCAATGAATCGTTTTTTTCCCTGGAGCTTACCCATCAGCGCTGCGATATATTTGAATCCTGTAAGTGTATTGTAACATTCAACGCCCATTGCGCTGGCCATTGTATCCACCAATTCAGAAGTGACGATGGTTTTGGCGATATAGGCATTGTTTGTATCCTTCAGGTTTTTTAGAATGAAATACATCATGAGGCTGAATGCCTGGTTGCCGTTTAATAATATAAATTCTCCATCCGCGCGGCGAACACCAATACCCACGCGATCCGTATCAGGATCTGTTGCCATCACCATGGTGGCGCCCACTTCTTTTCCCTTATTGATCACCATTTCCATTGCAGAGTGTTCTTCCGGGTTGGGTGATTGAACGGTGGGAAAATTACCATCCGGTTTTTCTTGCGACTCTACAACGTGAAGGTTTGAGAATCCTATTTGTTTCAAACATTCCGGAACCATGGTAATACCGGCGCCGTGCAGACTGGAATAGACGAGTGGAATGTTCTTATGTTTGCGGATTACATCGCGGTTGGGAATCAGTTTTTTAACCTCCTCATAATACGCGGCCTCGACCTCGGGCCCGATCGTATGGATAAATGAAGAGTTGGCTTTGAAATTCACCTGTTCAAATGAAGTGATTTTTTTCACTTCCTCGGTTATGTTTTTGTCGTGTGGAGGAACTACCTGGGCGCCATCATTCCAATAAGCCTTATAGCCATTGTATTCTTTTGGGTTGTGGGAGGCGGTGATTACGATGCCTGAATCACATTTTAAATAGCGGATGGCAAAAGACAAAAGTGGAGTGGGTCTTAATTCCTGAAACAAATGGACATGAATGCCGTTGGCGCTAAGAACATTTGCTGTTACCGCTGCAAAAAACGGACTATTGTTCCGGCTGTCAAACGCGATGGCTACGCTGATCTTTTTTCCGGCGGAGGTTTTCTTCAGGTAGTTGGCAAGGCCTTGCGTGGCGACGCCTACCGTGTACTGGTTCATGCAATTTGAGCCGGGGCCCATCACTCCGCGCAAACCTCCCGTTCCAAATTCAAGGTCCTTATAAAAACTATCGATCAATTCTTTTGAATCCTGCTGCCTTAAAAGGGATTTAACCAATTCCTTGGTCTGCGCATCGATAACAGCGCTGCTAAGCCAGGTGTTTGCTTTTGTTTGAACTTGCTCGAGTAATACTGACATGTGTGTAGATTTTTTTTTGCCACAAAGGCACGAAGACACTAATTTTTTTCTTTACTTAACTCATCGTCTGTGTGGTCATCGGGCGAAGGTAAGAACGAGTTTTTTTATAGCCACAAAGACACGAAGACACTATTATTTTTATTTCTTCTCTGCGCCTGCATTATCAGGAGTTAATATTTTTTCAATGGCACTAGAATTTATTTTCTTGCTCTCTTAATTCTGGCTTAAACCTAAATGGCATTCTTTGTGTCTTAGTGCCTTTGTGGCTAAAAAAATTTTATGCTCGGATCAAAGATTGCCACGCAAGGCCTGTTCCCTCTCAATTGATTCGAACAGCGCTTTAAAATTTCCTTTGCCAAACGACTTCGCCCCGTTTCGTTCAATGATCTCAAAAAATAGCGTGGGCCTGTCCTGAACAGGTTTTGAAAAGATCTGCAGTAAGTAACCCTCTTCATCGCGGTCAATCAGGATATTCAGTTTTTTAAGATCTTTCAGGTCTTCGTCGATCTTGCCCACACGATCCAGAACTTCTTCGTAGTAATTGTCCGGTATATATAAAAATTCCATGCCGCGTTTGCGCAATTCTGCAACCGTATGCAGAATGTCGTCGGTGGCAATGGCGATGTGTTGTACCCCTGCACCCTGATAGAATTCGAGGTATTCTTCTATCTGCGATTTCTTTTTGCCCGCCGCGGGCTCATTGATCGGAAATTTGATAAAACCGTTGCCATTGGAAACTACTTTTGACATTAAGGCGCTGTATTCCGTGCTGATGTCTTTATCATCGAATGTAACGAGCAGTTTAAAGCCCATAACCTCTTCATAAAAATGAACCCACTCATTCATTTTCCCCAGCTCCACATTTCCGACGCAGTGATCCACATATTTCAAGCCCGTAGGAAAAACCTCAAAAGAACTTTTGCGCGGTTTATATCCCGGCAGGAAAGGTCCGTTGTAATTTTTTCTCTCTACAAAGGTATGAATGGTTTCACCATACGTTTTAATGGACGCCAACACCACTTCTCCAAATTCATCTTTAAGAATCTGGGGTTCACCGGCGGCAACAGCACCCCGGGAGGTAGTTTCGTAAAAAGATTTCCGGGCATCGTCTACCCATAAAGCCAGGACCTTTACACCATCGCTATGCTTGTGGACATGGGTAGCGATCTCCGAATCCCTGCGCAGGGGAGTTGTCACGACAAACCTGATCTTGTTTTGTTGCAGAACATAAGAGGCTCTGTCGCGCACTCCCGTTTCAGGACCGGCATACGCAACCAATTCAAAACCGAGACAATGCTGATAAAACAAACAAGCTTGTTTGGCGTTCCCCACGTAAAACTCAATATGGTCTGTGCCGTTAATGGGCAGAAAATCTTCCGTCATAAAAACCCGGTGTTATTTATTCCAAAATTAGGTTTTGCAATCGAATGAATGAAGCATTCGTATCCTTATATAACGCCTTTGCGATTTTTTTAATCACAGCATCAGTTGGTAAAACTTTCTTCACTTATAGAGGCAGGACTTAAAGTACGAAAGCTGCGATTTTTGCGGCTAAAGGCACTCGTCGTCATTGGACTTTTTTGACTATATCGTAGACAGCCAGGGGTTTATTATGGTATAATCTTTTGTAATTGCTCTAAATCTGTAATATTTACGGAAAAATCACTATGAACGTCAAAGAACTGGATGCTGAGCTACGGGAAATTGAGAAGACAAAAGCTGAGTTAAGTAAACTAGATTATAATGATCCCAAATACGACGACCTTGAGGAACAGCTTCACGACCTTGAGGACGACCTGCAGGATAAACATGGTGAGTATCTTGAAGAAGCTCTGAAGACTGTGCATGAAGACCTTTGCCCCGATAACGACGTCTTAATGCCCATAGCGTATCTGGGTAAAGGAGTTCCAGTAGAAGTGGATAAACTCCCGGGCAAGGATACACGCCTTGTTCTGGTTACAAATCCTCTGCGGATTATCCTTGCCATCGGCAAGGATAAAAAAGATACGGTATGGACAGCTGAATAATCGCTTAATTACTCAGCTGTACCCATCAGGCTCACCACCACCGCATTTTCAAAATACATTATTCGTTTAGGAAATCTCCTACGTTAAGCCGTCCACCGCTTACGCATTTGCCAGAGAGTGCATCCGTGGGTATTGTATTTGCCATGATAGCAGCTTTTATGTTGGCAGCGGTTGCTCCTGGATGTAGGGTTGCATATAAAGCCGCCGCTCCTGTGACGTGTGGCGTTGCCATGGAGGTGCCGCTGTAACTTGCATAGCCGGAAACACTATTTTTTCCTGACCTTTTTGGAACCGTTGAATAGATGGCGCTGCCAGGAGCTCCCAAATCCACGCTTGTAAGGCCGTAATTAGAAAAGCTTGATTTGTTGCCTGATTTGTCTATAGCGGCTACGGAAATGATGTTATCATTGCTGTAGGAAGCGGGGTACGAAGGTGAAGGATCATTATCCTTTGAATCGTTTCCTGAAGCGGCAATAAACAGAATTTCCTGAGCACCCGCCCTGGTAATCGCATCCATTAAAGATTGTGAAAAACCGCCACCACCCCAGGAGTTACTCGTAGCAACCAGATTGATGCCTTGATTCACTTTCAAATTCGTAAAGTAATCGACTGCTTTAACGGCGTTTGCTGTAGTGCCTCCGCGCTTTCCAAGGAATTTTGCATTCATCAGTGTTACATCCCATACTACTCCCGCCACCCCTGTGACGTTATTTCCAACAGCGCCAATGGTACCTGCCACATGCGTTCCATGATCATCGTCAACGCCATCAAAAACGCTATTGTTATTTCCATCAAAATCCCATCCATACAAATCATCGATGTACCCATTGGCATCATCATCAACCCCCTCAATTCCATTTGCTTCCGCCGGATTTTGGCCAGCGTTTCCGGATAAATCCACATGGCTGTACATATATCCTTCGTCTATGATTCCGATCCACACTTGATCCGATCCGGTGGTTCCCTGGGCCCAGGCCTCGCCCGCCTGGCTGCCATATTGATTGGCAGGTGTGGTTGCATCTCCATACATTCCCCAAAGGCTACCATTGGTGTAATACGGATCATTTGATTCTGCAAAGTGCTGATAGATAAAATTTGGTTCTGCATACTCCACATCCGGCAAATTCTTTAGACGCGCAATGGCTTCCATAGCGCCTAATTTTGAATTGATCAAAACGAGGTTTCCGCTTTCGTGACCTTTTCTATTACCGGCGCCTTGCTTGTCCTCACTTGTAACGATTGTTTCCAGGATTTCAGCATCGACAAGGGAAAGAACGCTGGCAGCCCTTGCGCCCGATGATGCGCCGCCTTTGAATTTAACAAGTACTTCATCCGGCACGTATTCGTACGCGTAGCCGGTAGTGGCTTTTGCCGGTTCTTGCTTCAGGAGGTTTTCCTCATTACAGGATACTGCTGCGATCATGCCGGCAGCAGTCATTAAGGATAGGTAGCGGTTCAATTTCATAGTTTTATCTGCTTAGGTTGATTGTGAACTAATTTAATCCTTTTTAAAAAGCCTAAACTTTACCGCAGTAATATTTTAATAATATTTTTTAGCGAACGACAAGTGGTTTACAGGAAGCGACTTTAGTGAATAGGCAGGGAGTTGGTCATGTTCTTTTCGGCGGCTAATGAGATGTCGCGATTGGTTATAGAGGCGGGCTTATTCAACCTTTTTGATCCCACGGGATGGCTATTTATTTTTTACCGGAGCAGTGGCCGGATTTTGAAGGTATTTCTTTTATTTCCTTTTTAATCTTTTGATGCCGGCGGAATTATTTTTTTAAAAGATCATATTCATATACCGCATTGTTTTTTCTCGCCGATAATGTCAGGTTTTTGCCCTTTACGGTGTAATCGTATTCACCGGTGAGAATGAGATTCCAGTCAAAATCTGCTGTCCACATGTTTTCGTCATGAAAAGTGATCCTATTCTTATCAAGCTCGTAAGTTCCTGAACCTCCCCCGGGAATCCGGTTATCATTCCCCTCACAACTGTATTTAAATTCCCGGAGTTCGAGCGTGGTCTTACCGGTAAATGTTCCATTGCCGTATACCACTTTAAATGTGCCCGTATAGAATCCTTCTTCTATTCCCTTGCTGCAATTTTTTCCTGCAGCCATCAGAACTAAAATAATGAGAGCTGTGAACGTCGCTTTAAAGATTTTCATGTTCGTCACTTTTATTATTCAGCGAATGCCTTCGCTTTTACAAAAAAAAAGTAGTAGAGGAGCCGGGATTTTTTCTATCCTGTCAGTAACCGAGTTTTTTCCGGACCCGCGATAAAACTTCGCGTGCCATGACCCGTGCTTTGGCTTCACCCTGTTCCAGTTTATTTTCCAGTTCAGCAGGATTGCTCATGAAATAGTTAAAGGCCGCGCGTTCTTTGGAAAACTTTTCAATGATCAACTCGTACAATTCCTGCTTAGCATGCCCATACCCGAAATTTCCAGCAATGTATCTATTCCGCATGGCCGACTTTTCTTGTTCGGTAGCGATCAGGCTGTAGATGGCAAACACTGTATCCTTTTCCGGATCTTTCGGAGCCTCCAGAGGCGTGCTGTCTGTAATAATAGAGAGCACCTGCTTGCGCAATTCCGTGTCAGGAAGGAAAATATCGATAATGTTCCCATACGATTTACTCATTTTCTGGCCATCCGTGCCCGGAACTGTCATAACCTGCTCTTCGATCTTCGACTCCGGGAGGACAAAAGTTTCCCCGTATAAATTATTGAAGGTGGCAGCAATATCCCTGGCAATTTCAACATGTTGCCGCTGGTCTTTTCCCACTGGAACAAATTGGGCGTCGTAAAGAATGATATCGGCAGTCATCAAGACCGGATAGGTAAAAAGTCCAGCGTTAACGTCAGCAAGTTTTTCTGATTTATCCTTAAACGAGTGTGCATTTGCCAGCATCGGGAAGGGCGTAAAGCAGCTGAGATACCAGGTCAGCTCACATACCTCGGGTATACGGGACTGACGGTACAAAAAGTTTTTTTCTATACCGAAGCCAAACGCGAGCCATGCCGCCGCTACAGCCCTGACGTTGGCGACCCTGGTCGCGGCGTCTTTTATCGCGGTTAAGGAATGCAGATCGGCAATAAAAAACAGGGATTCATTTCCCGGCTGTTGTGATAGCCTGATCGCGGGTATGATTGCACCTAACAAATTTCCAAGATGTGGACGACCACTGCTTTGGATTCCGGTTAAAATTCTCGCCATGATTATGCAAAGAAAATAAAATGTTGCTAACAAACGAGGAACAGGTATGAGATAGGGAGATGAATCGGCGATCAAAACAGGGAAACAGGTCCGGGCTTAAGATTGAATAGAAAATGAAATTAAATACTGCATTTATTCGTTAATTTTGAAGCAAATCATTTTCTATCCTATGACACGAACGATTTTCAGCCTGGTATTTATTGTTTTTTGTACTACTGCCATTGCCCAGCAGGCCAAACAGTTAACGTTTCGCGAAGAAACCCACGATTTTGGCAGCATTGATGAACAAAAAGGCCCGGTTGCACATGAGTTTGTGTTCACCAACAACAGTTCTCGTCCTGTGAAGATCCTCAAAGTGCAGGCCTCGTGCGGATGCACTACACCCGGATGGTCGAAAGACTTAGTCCCACCGGGCAAAAACGGGTTTATTCAGGCGAGTTATGATCCTAAAGGACGGCCAGGTTTTTTTACAAAATCATTAACAGTAACCACTGATCTGGAAGCTAATCCCATTATTCTGCAGATCAAAGGACAGGTTACCAATGAAGAGAAAGTATCGCCTGCGGATTATTCAATTGCAAAAGGCAACTTTAAAATGAAGGTCTCATCCTTCAACATGGGGAGGGTTTACCTGAAGGACGAATATGTTGTGCGCGAATTTCCCGCGATCAATGCCGGCTCTGATCCTATTACGTTTACTGGTAAGTTTGTCAATCCCTCTTACATAAAGGTTGATGTTCAACCGAGGATCCTTCCGCCGGGTGAAAAGGCGATCGTTAAGATCAGTTATAACGGTGCGCTGAAAAATCAATATGGTTTTCAATCCGACAATATCGAAATAGAATCTGATGATAAGGTCGATCCCGAAAAGTCCTTTTCAGTTTATGCGACGCTTGAAGATTTTTTCCCTGAAATGGCAGCAGCGGAATTAGCGAAAGCTCCGCAACTCACGTTTACTTCCTATGCGCTCGACTTCGGCAAAATTAAAGCTAGCACTGCCAATGAATTGGAGATCCCGTTTACCAACACGGGAAAAAAAGAACTTCAATTGAAATCAATTCAGCCGAATTGTACCTGCATTACAGCTTCAGCGTCGAAGACAACCCTGAAACCCGGCGAGAGCAGTACGCTCAAAGTTTCCTTCAACCCCCAGGAGCGGAGTGGCACACAAAACAAAGCCATTTCACTTTATTCCAACGACCCGAAAAATCCCGTGCAAAGGTTAACGTTCACGGCGTATGTGCAGTAACATGGGCGGGACGTGCGGCAAGGTGGTAGGGACGCCCGCCCGTCAGAATAAATTCACTTTAACTACTGAAAATCTATTGTTCGGTACGGGCGTGCGTCCCTGGGAAACCTTCGCACATCCTGCCCAAGCTCTTCAATCATTCAAAAGAGGGAATCCCTGTTATATGGTTTCCCAGGATGAGCAGGTGAATGTCATGGGTGCCTTCGTAAGTGATCACTGATTCGAGATTCATCATGTGGCGCATGATGGGATATTCTCCTGTTATGCCCATGGCGCCGTGAAGTTGTCTGGCTTCGCGCGCGACCTCCAGTGCCATGTTGACATTATTTCGTTTCGCCAGTGAGATCTGGGCTGTAGTTCCTTTGCCTTCATTCATCAACACACCCAGTCGCCAGTTTAGCAACTGTGCTTTCGTTATCTCGGTGAGCATTTCCGCGAGTTTTTTTTGAACCAGCTGAAATGATCCAATGGGTTTGCCGAATTGAATTCTTTCCAGCGCATACCTGCGGGCGGATTCGTAACAATCCATGGCTGCTCCTACCGAACCCCAGGCGATCCCATAGCGCGCAGAGTCCAGGCACATGAGTGGAGCGCCGAGTCCGCTTTTGCCGGGCAATATGTTTTCCTTGGGCACTTTCACATTATCAAAAACAAGTTCTCCGGTAGTACTTGCCCGTAAAGACCATTTGCCGTGGGTTTCGGGAGTGGAAAATCCGTGAAAACCACGTTCAACAATTAGTCCGTGAATCCTTCCTTCTCCGCTTTTCGCCCACACCACAGCAACGTCTGCCCTGGGTGAATTGGAGATCCACATCTTGGCGCCGTTGAGAAGGTAGTGGTCACCCATGTCTTTGAAATTCGTGACCATGGCACCAGGGTTTGAGCCGTGGTCAGGTTCGGTCAGTCCAAAACATCCCAGCCACTCACCTGAAGCGAGCCTGGGCAAATATTTCTTACGCTGGTTTTCGCTTCCGAATTTGTAGATCGGATACATCACGAGCGATCCCTGCACCGACGCTGTTGATCGCATACCCGAATCACCTCGTTCAATTTCCTGCATTATGATGCCATAGCTGATATAATCAAGACCACCGCCTCCGTATTCCACAGGAATCGTGGGACCAAAGGCGCCTATGTCACCGAACTTTCTTACGATCTCATATGGGAAATGGGCCTTCTGGGCCCAGTCTTCGATGTAAGGAGAGATCTCTTTCTTTACAAAATCGCGCAGGGAACTTCTGATGAGTTTTTGTTCTTCGGTCAGCAAATCATCGATCATATAAAAATCCGGATGATCAAACACATCCTGCTTTAATGACCTCCTGGGTTTACGATCTGCTTGTTGGCTGGGCATACTATTGGTATTGATTATTCCTTTAAATTCGCCCCAAGTTAAACAGTAATTTACAATTTAGTGCTCCTGTATGGCTGACGAACCTGTTGACAAGAATCTCCTGGATCAATTAAAAAAACTCCAGGGGAAGTATGATTTTATGGGTCAGGATATTTCCTCCTATCTCGATGGTCTTCTTTACTCCGACTTTCTGGCCTATTGGGACTACATTCATCTCGAGACCCTGCTCAGCCTTCAAAATCCAAAGACAAGTTTCCCTGACGAAAAGGTCTTCATTATTTACCACCAGATCACGGAGTTGTATTTTAAACTTGTCTTGCTTGAAATCGAGCAGATCGCTACGCGCCAGAATATTGACGAGCAATTCTTTATCGAGCGTATCGACCGGATCATCCGTTACTTCAAAAACCTTGAAAATTCTTTCGACATCATGGTCAAGGGTATGGAGAAAGATCAGTTTCAGAAATTCCGGATGGCGCTGTTGCCAGCCAGTGGTTTTCAATCAGCCCAGTACCGGTTCATTGAAATCGGGTCTACAGACATGATCAACCTCGTGGCTATAGACCAGCGCGCGGCTTTGAAGAACGCTGATATCAGAAATATGGTCGGGAAGCTTTACTGGAAAAGCGGGGCCACCGACCTGAGTACCGGATCAAAAACGCTCACACTCCAGCAATTTGAGAATCATTATATGCATGAGTTTTATGAGGCTGGCGTGAAATACAAAAACAGTAATCTGCGCCAGGTTTTCATAAGGAATTTTGCTGAAACGCCCTCGCGTGAAAAGATCGTCCCCCGCCTCAAAGAATACGATCTGTACGTGAATATTTTCTGGCCCCTGGCACACATGAAATCCGCGGGTACCTATCTCAAAAACGATCCGGAGATCCTGAAAGCTACAGGAGGGACCAACTGGCAAAAATACCTTCCTCCAAAATTTCAAAAACGCATGTTTTTTCCTGAATTATGGACACCACAGGAAACGGAGGAATGGGGAATCGCTGTTTTTAAACGGGATACCTAGCAACCGGTTTTTTTGTGACGGCTGTTGACCATGTATTAAAATTTTAAAGACTGATCTTTTTCGCATAGCCAAAAGCTAACAGCAAACAGTCAAATTGAGTAATTTAGCGTTATAAGTACCTGAAGGTGAAATACCTTATCTATACCGCGCTGTTAATAGTTGTGGCCCAGGAGCTATGCGCTCAGGGGTTCACACGAAAAACCTTTCACGATCCCGAGAAGAAAAATCTCAAGGAAGCTTATCAGGTTAAGGATACCATTCGCAATGTCCTTCATGGCCGTTACATCTCATACTATCTCAATGGTAATGTGGAGTCGCGCGGTCAGTTCACCAACAACGAAACCACCGGTGTGTGGGAATTCTTTTACGAGACAGGGAATCTAAAGATGCGCGGCATCCTGAAACAAAACGCCAATTATGGACTCTGGGAATATTTTTATGAAAGTGGTCAGAAGAGCATGAAGGGCAATGTGAATGGGAAAAATCGCGAAGGTGAATGGATCAGCTATTATGAGAATGGCCAGGTAAAGGAAGCCGGAGAATACATAAACAACAAACGCCAGGGTTTGTGGAAAAGTTACTTTGAAGATGGCGTATTGAAAGGCGAGATCGATTACTCCAATGACTCGGGGCGGTACACAGAGTTTTATCATTCCGGAAAAGTTTTTGGTGAGGGTCCAAGGGCTGGTACCCATAACGTTGGAAGATGGCGCTATTTCGCCGAAGATGGCACCATCCAATCCGAAGGAGAGTATGCCAATGGAAAAAAACAGGGTGATTGGATCTATTATCATCCCAATGGCAGAATGGCCAGTCGCGGCAAATTTATCAACGATCAACTATCCGGTTTATGGGAATATTTTTACGAGGATGGAAAACCTGGCCGGTCGGGCGAATATGAACACGGCGTAAAAACCGGACCGTGGAAATCATTTTATCCAGGAGGTTCGGCAAGCAGTGAAACTCTTTATCGCGCCGGCACGGGTGAGTACCGTGAATTTTATCCATCCGGTAAATTAAGGGCAAAAGGAACAACTGTGAATGAAAAAAGGGAGGGCAAATGGTTGTTCTATTACGAAGATGGCAGGAAGGAAGCTGAATGTGATTTTAAGGATAATAAAGGAGTGCATTACGGGTATTTTCCCAATGGCACATTGCAAACAAAAGGTCCTATGGATGGCGATCTTAAAATTGGTACCTGGGAAATTTATCAGGAGGATGGAAATCTTTCAGGTTACTACCGGCCCTTTTATGACAACAAGAAATTGAGCGGAGAGATCCTTTCAATGGCTACAGATGCAAACCATGCTAAAAAGGTCAGCCGCCGCGGAAAAAGTCTTACCAATTTTGATCCCCGGCTTAATGAGTTCCGCGGCCTTATTGTAAGCGGCAATCCGCTGATGGTTTTTGCGGGCCGTTTGCCGCTGGGTGTTGAGTTTTATTTACAGGAAAGGCTCGGACATGAATTTGAGTTTATCAGTATACGCGATCCGTTTTTTAAAGAGGATCTAAACGTTCCCGCAGGGGATAAGTTTGAGCGCGGTTATGCCATCTGCATTAAACAGAAATTGTATTACCCGCTGAAAACAGGGATGTGGTACTTCGGTCATGAGATTCGCTTCACCAACTTTGGCCATTTCATCAACCAACCCATAAGCGTTATGACCGCTGATCTGTTCACATTCAGTTCAGTGGAACAGCGAATTGAATGGGGTCTGTTGCTGGGATACCGCATTTGCAAAAGCACCGTACGCGAAGGGTTCACCATCGACGCTTTTATTTCCGGCGACATCGGGTATCGCGGATTTGATGTCGATCCGAAATTCGCAAACTATTTTAGCGATATTAACCAATCAAAGGTCGCAACAAGCTTCCACTTCGGATTGAATTTCGGCCATATATTCTCCTTCAAATAAATTGTCTGAACCCCACCTTCGCGTAAAGCTACGCCGAGCGAGGCGGGATTCATGGATTATAGGATGACCGGGATTCACTTATCTTTGCGTTTTGTGGACTGGAAGATTTTGCGGCAAGTCTGGGAACGACATCCAGGCAATCCACTACTCTATTAATCCCGGTTCAGACAACATGCGTATTGCCGAGGTTGTACTCTGGCCCGAAGAGGCCTTCAACGATTCTTTATTTCCTGATATCCTCTACGAACGTTTGGGACTCACGAACGATGGCAGCGTTTGGATCAGTCCACTGCGGAGATCAATTGATGCACGCGGGAAGAAAGTAAGCGTTCGTTTTCAATGCGAGATCTACGATGCAGACGATGTCAGGCCGGTCACCATTTTCAAAAACGAATATCTGGATGTAAGCAACAAGCAACAGATCCTTATTGTGGGCAGCGGCCCTGCGGGATTATTTGCCGCCCTTAAATTGATTTCCCTCGGATGCAAGCCTATAGTTTTTGAAAGAGGTAAGGATGTTCAAACACGACGGCGCGATCTTGCAGCTATTAATAAGGAGCATCTTGTTAATCCGGAATCGAATTATTGTTTTGGCGAAGGAGGGGCTGGCACTTATTCCGATGGAAAGCTGTACACGCGGTCAAAAAAACGGGGTGATATCAGAAAAGTTCTCGAAACGCTGGTGGCCCACGGTGCACGACAGGATATTTTATTCGATGCCCATCCCCATATCGGAACCAATAAGCTTCCGCAACTGGTGGCCTCTTTAAGGCAAACCATCTTAGACTGCGGGGGAGAAATCCACTTTAACACAAAAGTAACGGACTTCATCATCGACGATGACACCATGAAAGGTGTCGTGCTGGGTTCAGGCCAGAAGATAATGGGTGAAGGTGTTGTTCTAGCTACGGGTCACTCCGCGCGGGATATCTTTCATCTTCTGGAAAGGAAGAAGATCCGGATTGAGGTGAAGCCCTTTGCGCTGGGGGTGCGGGTTGAGCATGCTCAGTATCTGATTGACCGGATCCAGTATCATTGTGAAGTAGACCGCGGTCCTTATTTACCTGCGTCTTCCTATGGGCTCGTGCATCAGGCAAAGGTAAATGGTCGCGAGCGCGGGGTATTTTCTTTTTGCATGTGTCCGGGTGGATTTATTGTTCCCGCCGCAACCTCACCGGGAGAGGTGGTAGTCAATGGAATGAGCCCTTCGCGGAGAGACTCTGTCTTTGCCAATTCGGGGATTGTTGTTGCCGTTGAAGAAAAGGATTTTTCAGCGTATAAAAAACATGGGCCGCTGGCAGGACTTGTTTTTCAATCTGAGGTTGAACGTTTGGCATGCGCGTTGGCAGGTGGTACACAAAGCGCCCCCGCGCAAAGACTTGTGGATTTTGTTGAGGGAAGAACCTCCGGGCAATTGTTGCCGACTTCTTACCAGCCTGGCCTGACATCGGTGGATATGAAGGAGCTGCTTCCGGATTTTATTTACTCGGCGCTGCGCATAGCTTTTAAAGAGTTTGGAAAGAAAATGAAAGGATACTACACCAATGATGCACAGGTAGTGGGTGTTGAAAGCCGTACATCTTCTCCCGTTAAAATTCCACGTGATAAGGAAACGCTGGAGCATCCACAGATCAGGAGATTCTTTCCCTGTGGTGAAGGGGCGGGTTATGCGGGGGGGATTGTTTCCGCCGCGTTGGATGGTGAGAGGTGCGCGGAGGCCGCAGTTAAACAGTTGATAGTTGACAAATAGGCAGTTGATAATACTTTCTGATGTATTTGGAGGGCGTCGTTGTGCAAGGCAGGTTGCCGTCTAACATTTGTCTGAACTCATTTTCCAGTTATCAGTTTGATGTTCCATTGCATTTTCTATTGTAACTTTAAGTTCGTACCGCTTTTGTTCCCGCTAAAAATCCGAAAGACTATTATGAAGTTTTTTTCTATTTTATTTCTGCTCCTATCAATATTTTCCGCATCCCCTTGTCAAAAACCAAACATATTATGGGTTGCCATTGAAGACACGTCACCCCAATTCATCGGATGCTATGGGAATAAGAACGCAAGAACACCTGTGATCGACGCGCTGGCCAGCGAAGGTGTACGATTCACAAATGCTTTTTCCACGGGGACAGTATGCTCCCCAAGCCGTTTTACAATTATAACAGGTGTACGCACTCACAATGCGGGTACAGGTAATCACAGAAGCCAATTTCCAATCCCGGAATTTATCAACGGTTTTCCATTCTATCTCCGGCAGGAGGGATACTATGTTACCAATAACAGGAAGACTGATTACAATCTCGCCGGTGAAAAAGAGTTCATAGAAAGAACGTGGAATGAAAGTTCGGATAAAGCAGGATGGTGGAATCGCACGCCCGGCCAACCCTTCTTTGCCGTGTTTAATTTTGAAGACTCCCACCAGTCGCGCACCATGACTCATCCTTATGAATGGTATCAGCAACATGTATTGGAGCAATTGCCCGAGGACAAACGCATCGGCGACAACGATTTTGAAATGCCACCATTTTACAATGATAGCCCAGCCATGCGAAAGCAGTTTGCCAGAGTGTACAACAGTATTCAGTTAACCGATAATAAAATTGGTGTTGTGCTAACCCGTTTGAAAAATGATAACCTCATGGACAGCACCATCATCTTCTTTTATGGTGACCACGGCCAGGGTATCCCAAGAGGAAAAACAAATGGGATAGATCTTGGACACCGCGTGCCGTTTGTCATTTGGTTTCCGCCTCTTTACCGGCATTTATCTCCATGGGGGACACAGGTCGTGAGTGATGAGCTTATAACTTTCGAGGACCTGGCGCCTACCTTGATAAACCTGGCTGGCGGAAAAGTGCCTGATCATCTGAATGGCAGAATACTTTTCGGGGCAAACAGATCCGTTCCAGTCAGCAAAGTTTTTTTGTCAAATGATCGGTCCGACAACGGTATTGACATGGTAAGAAGCGTTACCAATGGCAGGTATTTTTATTCCCGGAATTTTATGCCCTACATGCCGGAAGGAAGGTATATCCGGTATATGGAGATTTCCGACATTAAACAAATAATGCGAAAAGACCTCGCTGCCAATCGTTTGAATGCTTTGCAGAAAAGTTTGTTTGAATTCAGGCCTGCGGAATCATTGTATGACATTGAACAGGATCCCTGGCAAACCCGGAATCTTGCAGGAGATCCCACTGCGCTTTCTTTACTCAATGGGTTTCGCACTGCATTTAATGATAACATTCTGACTTCGCGTGATATAATGTTTTTGACTGAATATGAGATGGGATTGATTTCGAAATACACAACGCCGTATGAGTTTCGGTTGGACAAAGCGAAATATCCTTTAGAAGAAATTTACGCCTCGGCTTCGTTGTCGGGAATGCGAGGTAAAGATATTGCTCGTCAGCAAATAGCGCTGCTAAAAAATCCTGATAAGATCATTCGATACTGGGCGATAACCGGGCTCAGATCTCAGGATAAAACAATACTTGATGGTTACAAAAGCAAACTGAAGGAAGCTATGAACGATAGCTACCCCCCGGTGGCGATCACTGCCTCAGCCATCAGTTACGATTTGTTCAATGATAAATCTGCGGAGGCAAATCTGAAAAAATATTGTCAGCATGAAAATGCTCATCTGGCATTGATGACAATCAATTTCCTTTTGTATGTACAAAACCCTGTTCCTTTTATTGGCACGATTAAAGAAGTCTATAGTAATAAGGAGACGATCTATCATGTTTCTAGTGCTGCTAAGGATTTTTTAGGTCGGTTGGGTCATATTCCTAACAATTTTGAGAATAGATAAACTGCAAGTGAACCCATCGACCTGATAGCGAAAAGAAAAATTGTCTGAACATTCGTGGGAGTGATCTTTGAAATAACCGCACTGTTTGTTTAATTTATTTTATCTGACTAGTTTGTATTCTTATTTAATTTGCTTTTTTAGATAAGGCCCTAATTTCGACTGTTCTTACCTGCATCATATGATCACTTTTTTTATTTCTATCGGAGCTTTGGTCCTTGGTTATGTTCTTTATTCCAGGGTTGTAGAGAAAATTTTTGTAATTGATCCGAAACGTGTAACACCTGCAACTACGCAGGCAGATGGAGTTGATTTTGTCGCAATGCCGGGCTGGAAGATCTTTCTTATCCAGTTTCTCAACATCGCCGGACTTGGACCAATATTCGGTGCTGTGGCAGGGGCAATGTGGGGGCCGGTTGCGTTTCTCTGGATCGTGTTTGGTGCGATTTTCGCCGGGGCGGTGCACGATTATTTTTCCGGAATGCTTTCCCTGAAACACAACGGGAAAAGTATTACTGAAATAACCGGAATATACCTCGGCAATGGAATAAAACAATTCATGAGGGCCTTTACGGTCATACTCATGCTCATGGTAGGGGCAGTTTTTATAATGGGGCCCGCAAAGATCCTCGATGATATGACCGGCAATGCAGCAGGAATGACGCTGTGGGTATTGCTGATTTTCGTTTATTACATAGTTGCAACGTTATTCCCGATCGATAAGATCATCGGAAGGTTGTATCCCGTTTTTGGTTTCGCACTTCTTTTTATGGCCGTGGGAATTGCGGTAATGATGGTCGTGAAGGGTTTGCCGATACCGGAATTAACTTTGGCCAACCTAACCAATCAACACGTCAATCCTAAAAGTTTTCCCATTTTTCCCATGGTGTTCATCACCATTGCCTGTGGCGCCATCTCCGGTTTTCACGCTACACAATCCCCGCTCATGGCGCGCTGCATGACGAACGAAAAGCAGGGAAGATCAATATTCTACGGTGCTATGATAACGGAAGGTGTGGTTGCGTTGATCTGGGCAGCTATCGGAATGAGTTTTTATGGCGGCACCCCGGGCCTTAATGATATTATGGTTCAAAATCAGGGCAATGCTGCTTTTATAATAAATGAAATTTCAATCTCACTGCTTGGAACGGTCGGGGGCTTTCTCGCCCTGCTGGGTGTGGTGGCAGCTCCCATCACTTCAGGCGATACTGCTTTTCGGAGCGCCCGGATCATCATTGCGGATTTTCTGGACTACAAACAAAGTCCTATTAAGAATCGGCTTCTTATCTGCCTTCCGCTGTTTGCCGCAGGCTATTTATTAACACGGATAAACTTTGGAATTGTGTGGAGATATTTTGCCTGGACCAATCAAACGCTTGCGACCATTGTTCTCTGGACTATCACCGCTTACCTGATCAAGGAGAAGAAAAATTACTGGGTCACCTTAATTCCCGCGACGTTTATGACAACGGTTGTAATTTCGTATTTAATGCTCGCGCCGGAGGGATTTCAACTCTCTGCACCAATATCCTACTGGACCGGAATATTCGTAGCGCTCGCTGTGGCATTTTATGCCTCGCTCTCCATATACAAGGGCCGGATGGAGAAAAGGTTTGTTGAAGATTGAAATTTTACAAGAAAGCTATCGCGATTCTACCTTGGCAATTACAACAGGTATCGGTGAAAAACGGTTTATTTCTGCCATTGACGCCTTGCGAATTCAAATAGGTCTCTGTAACATTCTGCTAATGGATTACCTGCCTTATGGGCACAGAAAAGTTCCTGCGATACAAAGAAGAGCCAAAAAGTCTTTCAAATGCAATCGCAACTCTTTACGGGAACGCGTGATATGATATTCAATGGCTTTTTCTGAAAGGTTGAGGAGGTTGGCAATTTCAGATACAGAGCGTCCTTCCCCGCCTTTGGGAAAAAGATTTGATAAATTAATAACATGAGGCTCATTGCAGCCCAAGTTTATTAGTTGTATCCGCGGAGTCTCCTGTCTCAGGGACTCCGCGGCTTCGGAGCACGAACTTTCGGAGATTGGATGGCATGATATATGGAAGTAGTGCCTGCTGTCGGTTGACTTTAGCCCTGTGCAGAACGTGCAGTAGTGGAAAAAACAAATAAATAATTTCGCAGGAACTCACTCACGATTCACGGCTCACGAACTCTTTGTCGCTTAATGAATTCAAGATCATTTAAATACTCTTTTACAATGTCAAGCAACCGTGCTGTTCTTACCGGATTCACAGTCGTCCTTTTTCTTTTGTCGTGCAGATATTCAGAACAGAATGACCTAGCCAAAAAACCCGTGAATTTCAGCGGCGTCTATCCCCATCTTGCCTATTACAACAATGAATCAGAATGCGGCACCGGCGCCGTTGTTTCCTGGGCGGACCGCTTATGGGTGGTATCCTATGGTCCCCATCTGCCCTATGGGTCTTCTGATAAACTTTATGAGATCACAGAAGACCTTCAGCTTATAGTTCGTCCCGAAAGTACCGGAGGAACTCCTGCCAACCGCATGATGCACCAAGAAAGCAATCAACTCTTTATCGGTCCCTACGCCATTGATTCAGCCAGGAATGTGCGCGTCATCCCTTATAAGCAAGCGCCGGGTCGTTACACAGGTCTGGCGCGCCATTTAACAGATCCCGAAAATAAAATATACATCGCCACCATGGAGGAGGGCTTTTATGAAGTTGACGTCCATACGCTTGAAACCACCATGCTGTATGAAGATGGCAACGTTAAAAACAAAAAAGGAGAAGATGTTTCGGTCAACCTTGCCGGTTCTTTGCTGCCGGGTGCGCATGGAAAGGGTGTTTATTCCGGCCAGGGCGTTCTGGTGTACTCCAATAACGGGGAAGCTGTACCCGAAGCGTTGAAACAATTTGATATTCAATCGGGTGTGCTGGCTGAATGGGATGGCACAGACTGGAAAGTAATCCGCCGCAATCAGTTTGTGGAAGTAACCGGCCCCGGGGGAATTTATGGTAATCCGAATCCTGAAACAGACCCGATATGGGTTACAGGATGGGATCATAAATCTGTACTGGTTGGAGTCCGCGATCCAGGTAAATGGTCGTTCTACAGATTGCCTAAGGCTAGTCATAGTTATGATGGAGCCCATGGATGGAATACGGAGTGGCCACGCATTCGTGACGTCGGAACCGAAGAGAAACCGGACTATTTAATGACTATGCATGGTATGTTCTGGCGTTTCCCAAAAACGTTTTCAGCACAAAACGCTATGGGCATTCGCCCGCGGTCGGCTTATCTCAAGGTTATAGGGGACTTTACCCGGTGGAATAACCAGCTTGTCTTCGGTTGTGATGATTCTGCGCAACGTGAATTCCTTAACAAAAGGAGTGTCAAAGGAAACATTGAAGGACCGGGTCAATCAAACTCCAATCTCTGGTTTACTTCCTTTGAACTTCCGGATCAGCTGGGTCCGACTACCGCTGCCGGAGCAGTATGGCTGAAGGAATCGGTGAAACCAGATCAGCCTTCTGAGCCCTTCCTTTTCGCGGGATGGCCGAAGCGCATTGCATGGATAAAAAATGAAGGGAGCAACAACGTCAGTTTTGCCTTTGAAACGGATATCAAAGGAGATGGAACCTGGTCAGTATTAAAAGCTATTGCCGTGGCCCCGGGTAATTCCGCCCTGGTTGAGTTCTCTGAAAACGATCCCGGCGAATGGATTCGCGCTACAACCAATTTGCCGACCACTGCCACCGTCCATTTTTATTTCGATGACGAGGAGAAGAGAAAAAACAATCCCGATAAAATCTTCAGTGGGCTGTCTGATGTCACAGAAAATAAAACAATGGGTGGTTTGATCTATGGATTAGGGGATAATCGCCGGGCGATGGGAATGCTGGCATTGGATTTCAAAGAAAGTGGAAGATCAGAGGTGGGTTATTATGAGCTGAATGGAGAAATGAAATTGGTTCCAAAGGATGATCCGCAAACCGCTGCGTTCATCCGTGAGAAATTTGAAATTCCTGAAAATGTGATCACCGTCGATGAATCTTCCGTGTTAATTAAGGATGATCAGGGCCGGAAATGGCGTTTACCCTTGGGAGATGAAGCTTTTACTGACCTTACCGATGATGCCGCGCTGCGTATAGACCGGGAGGTTGCCACAGAACGCGACCTCTTCAATTGTCATGGCACCTTTTATGAATTACCGGCAGAGAACGCCGATGGTTTTGCCAAGATTCGTCCCGTGGCTTCTCACAACTTCCGGATCAATGACTATGCAAGTTATCGCGGAATGTTGATCATGACCGGGATTGATCCGGAACAAGCAAAGGAAAATCCTCACGTCATCATGTCGGATGACAGCAAGGCGGCGGTATGGGCTGGCGTAATAGATGACCTCTGGAAGTTGGGTAAGCCAAAGGGGAGAGGTGGGCCATGGAAAGATGCTTCTGTAAGGGCAGGCGAATTTTCTGATCCATACCTCATCGGATTCTATGATAACAGAACATTATCGCTTTCCCATAATTCGAAGGAGCTTGTAACCTTCCTGGTGGAAGTTGAACCGATCGGACACGGCCCCTGGATGAAGTATCAGGAGATTATCGTGCCCGCGGAAGAAACGGTAAAGCATACTTTTACGAATAGTTTCCAGGCCCGGTGGATCCGTTTCAAAACCAACAAGTCGACCGTCGCCACGGCATGGCTGGACTATAACTAATTATCACTGTACCTATGACTTTAAAAACCACTATTGTTTCCGTTGCTTTCTTGTTAGTACTAAGCACGTCCCTATCTGGGCAGAACAACCAGAAGGCAAAAAAAATGAACATCCTTTTCATTGCCTCCGATGATCTGAATAACAGGTTGAGCAGTTATGGCCATCCACTTGTAAAAACCCCCAATCTTGACCGGCTTGCGAAAAGGGGAATTCAATTTGATAATGCGTATAACCAATATCCTCTTTGCAGTCCCAGCCGGGTTTCTCTTCTGACGGGGTTAAGGCCAGACACCACGCAAGTATTTGACCTTCAGACCTTGTTCAGGGATAAAATACCAACCGTCACCACCTTACCCGAGTTTTTTAAGAACAATGGATATTTCTCCGCAAGAGTAGGAAAGATTTTTCATTTTGGGGTTCCCGGCCAGATCGGAACCAACGGACAGGATGATCCTCAGTCCTGGAACCAGGTAATCAATCCATCCGGAAGAGATAAAAAGGAAGAAGACAAGCTCACAAACTATACTCCAAACCGCGGTCTTGGGAGTTCGCTTTCATGGCTTGAAGCAGAAGGCACGGATGAGGAACAAACCGATGGAATGGTTGCCCAGCAAGCCATTCGGTTGATGAGGGAAAATAAAGATAAACCATTTTTCATCGCTGCGGGATTTTACCGGCCGCACTGTCCTTATATAGCACCAAAAAAATATTTTGATCTTTACCCCGTTGAAAAAATCACCTTACCCGTTGAGCCGCCGGATCATATAAAGAATATTCCCAAACCAGCTTTTTTTACAGACCCGCTTTATTGGGGTCTAAATGAACAGCAACGGAAAGAAGTCATCAGAGCCTATTATGCCAGTGTTTCTTTTATGGATGCGCAGGTAGGAAAGTTGCTCAATGCTGTGGATGCATTGGGCCTTGCAGACAACACCATTATCGTCTTCTGGAGTGACCATGGCTATAATTTAACGGAACACGGACAGTGGAAGAAACAAAGCCTGTTTGAAGAGGTGGCGCGGGTACCGCTTTTCATTGCTGCCCCGAATGCGAAGGGAAATGGGAAGGTAAGTAAACGCGTGGTGGAATTGATTGACCTGTATCCCACACTTGCAAAACTTTGCGGAATGGAGCCACCTTCCTATCTCGCCGGCGCGGATTTAACTCCCCTATTAAATAATCCGAAGGCAAAATGGGGACGTCCTGCCTATACGCAGGTTTTGCGTTATAGGGAAAATATCATGGGCAGGAGCGTGCGTACGGAAAGGTGGCGATACACCGAATGGAGTCAGGGCGATAGCGGGGCTGAGCTCTATGACCATAAAAAAGATCCTCATGAGTATAACAACCTGGCGGAACATCCCGATTTTGCAAATGTCAGGGAGGAACTCAGTAAATTGTTAAACCGGAATCATCAGAATAAACTGTAGAGCAATCATGAGAATCCTCTTATATTTTCCGGGACTGTTTTTTTTCTTTCCGCTATTTGATATAAGCGCTCAGAACGTCTCTGCGCGTTCCAACGTACTTTTTATTTTTGTTGACGACCTTCGTCCTGAACTCGGTTGTTACGGAAATTCCATAATAAAAACCCCCAACCTCGATAAGCTTGCTTCACGTTCTGTGGTTTTCAAGAATCATTATGTTCAGGTTCCCACGTGTGGCGCCTCTCGTTTCAGTTTGCTCACAGGTTTGTTTCCCCGGTCGCGGGCGCATTTAAGGAATGATGCCATCGAGCGTTTTATTTCAAACCAACCCGAAGCAGAACATCCTGAAACTTTTATTCACCACTTGCGCCGCAACGGATATTACACGGTGGGTATCGGTAAGATCAGCCATTCCGCGGATGGCTTGTTGTACGCTTACACAGGTGATCCTGCCGGAGCCAAAAGAGAACTTCCACACAGCTGGGATGAATTGTTATTCAACGCGGGCAAGTGGGCCACGGGTTGGAATGCATTCTTTGGTTATGCCGACGGATCAAACCGCCAAAGCCTTGATGGAAAAGTGAGGCCATATGAAAACGCGGATGTTCCGGATGAAGACTATGTTGACGGGCTTACTGCTAATCTCGCCGTCACGAAATTGGCAGAATTAGCAGGCAAACAATCCCCATTCTTCCTGGGAGTTGGATTCTTCAAACCGCATTTGCCGTTCAATGCCCCGAAAAAATATTGGGACCTTTATGATGAAGCGAAGTTGCCCGTTACCCATTCCCGCAATTTACCGGTCAATTCCAACGCAGCCAGTTTTCACAATAGTGGAGAATTCAATTCCTATCGGTCGGGGGAGGAGAAACCCTCCCTGTCAAGTCCAGTTTCTGACAACTATGCGCGAAAGCTCACCCATGCTTATTATGCATCGGTCAGTTATGTTGATGCGCAAATCGGGAAAGTGCTTGAGACGTTGAAAGATACGGGATTAGCGGAAAATACTATTGTGGTTGTTTGGGGTGATCATGGCTGGCACCTGGGTGATCACAGGGTCTGGGGAAAACACACGCTTTCGGAACGGGCTCTTAAAAGCCCACTGATCGTTAAAGTTCCCGGAATACGAGAAGGCCGCGTTGTCAGGAACATCGTAAGTTCAGTGGATATTTATCCAACGTTGATGGAATTGTGCAAGGTGCCGGTCTCTCATCCGGTCGATGGTAAAAGTTTTGCGGGACTATTTTCAGGATTGGATTCATTTGACCATCCTTCCTTTTCCTATTATAACAACGGTATCACTATGCGAACGGAGCGGTATCGGATCACGCGGTATTTCAGAGTGGATGAGCCTCTGATTGAGCTCTACGATCATCAAAAAGATCCGGAAGAAAATTTCAATGTCGCTGCCGGTCATCCGGCGGTAATTAAACGCCTAATGCGTCAATGGGAAAACGGGGATACTGGTTTGTACAGGGAATAAGAGACCTATCATATCAAGAATTTATGACCCATGGTAAACAATAGCCGGCGAGGATTTTTTAGAAAGGCAGTCGTTGGGTTTACTACCCTTTCGACTTTCGACAAAACAATGCTTTTCCAATGGTTTAAACGCACCGTCCTGAAGTTGCCGATTCACGATGACGTTTATTTCACAACCGGTTTCAAAGTGATGGAAGTTGAAGGCAACAGAGCCCTGGTCTGGACAAGGCTATGCAGCCAGGAGTTCCCGAACCCCGTAAAGCATGAAAGAAGGGAAGCGGTTTTTCGTCATCCCAATGATTTTGATGAAGATCAACCGGTTGAAAAAATGGATGGAGCGGTGAAGGGATGCAGTGGAGTGGTCAGGTTCAGGCTGATCAATAAGAAAGACGAAATGGACTCCGGTTGGATCACAACATCCGAAGAAAATGATTTCACGGCGAAATTTCTTTTCGGCAACCTTCGTGAAGACGAGAAATACAAAGTTGAAATTGAAGGACGATCTTCAGCGAAAGGACCTTCGCGATTTGCAAGCGGCAAGTTTAAAACGACGCCTCCTGCAAGGCAGGAGACACCACTTAACCTGGTCACGTCCACCTGTCAGTATTTTTGGAGCTTTGACGACGAGCAACGGGGATTTAAGACTTACGACAGCATGCGAAGATTGAAACCGGATATCTATATTCATACTGGGGATTATATCTATTACGACAAACCCGGTCCTCTTGCAATAACAGTTGAAAAAGCCCGTCATAAGTGGCATGCCATGGATTCATGGACTTCAATACGAAAATTGTATGAAGAAGTTCCTGTTTATATGATCAAGGATGATCATGACCTTTTGAGAGATGATGTTTATCCTGGAATGCCCGCATACGGGCAATTGTCGTATTCGGATGGACTTAAGATCTGGTATGAGAATGTTCCATTAGACGATAAACCATACCGGACCATCCGGTGGGGAAAAGATATTCAGATATGGATGGTTGAAGGTCGTGAATACAGGTCTCCCAATAATCTTGAGGACAGCGAAGTAAAGAGCATATGGGGATCCGAACAGAAGAAGTGGTTTATGGAAGGTGTTGAAGCTTCGGACGCGACTTTTAAACTTTTGTTTACGGCTACCCCGGTGGTGGGGCCGGATCGCGCAACGAAAAAAGACAATCATGCCAATGCAGTTTTCCGAACGGAAGGCAATTGGCTGAGACAATATCTGTCCAACCAGAAGAACATGTATGTCGTAAACGGGGACCGCCATTGGCAATATGTTTCGCAGGATTTAAAGACGGGATTATGGGAGTTCGGATCAGGGCCGGTCAGTGACTATCATGCGCAGGGATGGGATCCGGATGACGTAAGGCCGGAACACAGGTTTTTGCGATTGAAGGGTGGCTTTTTAAATATCAGGGTGGATAGGAAAAATCACAGGCCGCTTATTTCATTCAGCCATCGTGATGTGGATGGGAAGGTTGTTCATGAGGAGAAATTCGGACCGGGTCATAAGAGAGTTGAACGGCAGTGAAAGGTTGCCGGGTTGCCGCATGCATATCCGGACAAAATAAGGGAATCGTAAGAAGCTTGCAATCATTTTCAATCTGGAAAAATAAATGCGTATGGAAAACAAATTTTTCTCTTTAATCATAGGGTTCGTTATTGCATTCAATTTTTTTCTCACCGTTTGCGCCCAGGTTACTCCCCATCCCAACGTAATTCTTGTTATCACCGATGATCAGGGGTACGGCGATCTGGGGGTTAACGGGAATCCACATGTCAAAACCCCATTCACAGATGCATTTGCCAGGCAGAGCATACGTTTTAATAACTTTTATGTGTCGCCTGTTTGCGCGCCAACGCGCTCAAGCCTGATGACCGGGCGTTATTCACTTCGCACGGGCGTCAGAGACACTTATAACGGTGGGGCTATCATGGCAACTGAAGAGGTGACTATAGCCGAAGTGCTGAAAAAAGCCGGGTATAGAACGGGTGCTTTTGGGAAATGGCATTTGGGTGATAATTATCCCTCCCGGCCCATGGACCAGGGATTTGATGAATCTGTTATCCACCTGGGCGGAGGCATGGGACAAGTGGGGGATATCACTACTTATTTCAGATATGACAGCAGTTATTTCGATCCGGTCTTGTGGCACAACGGGCAGCAGAAAGGTTACGATGGATATTGTTCTGACATTTTTACCACCGAGGCAATCAATTTCATTGAAAATAACAGGGAAAAACCTTTCTTCTGTTACCTGGCTTTCAATGCACCCCATACGCCTTTGCAAGTGCCCGACAGGTACTACCAAATGTACAGGGACATCGATCCCTCGTCCGGTTTCAAGGATAGTGATCCGCCGATCAGGTCCATGTCGGAAGGAGATAAGGAAGCTGCCCGGAAAGTCTATGCCATGGTTACGAATATCGATGACAATATTGGCAGGTTATTAAAAAAACTCGAAGACTTAAGAATTTCCAGCAATACGATCGTAATCTTTATGACTGACAATGGACCTCAGCAAAACCGGTACGTAGCCGGAATGCGGGGGCAAAAGGGAAGTGTATACAATGGAGGAGTCAGGGTTCCATTTTATTGCAGATATCCATCTTACGAAAACAAAGACATTGAAACAACCGCAGCGCATATTGATATATTACCAACACTGGCTGAGATCTGTAACGCACCTTTACCGGAAGGCCGGACCATCGACGGTGAAAGTCTTCTGCCGTTGATCAGGGAAGAAAGGTTAGACTGGGCGGAGCGCGCATTATTTCTTTACTGGAACAGACGATATCCTGAACTTTATAACAATATGGCCCTGCTAAAAGGCCGGTACAAATTAGTCGGACATACGGATTATAATGCCGCGATCGAAAATTTTGAATTGTATGATATAAGTGAAGATCCTTACGAACGGGTCAATATTGTCAAAGAGAAAAAAGCGCTCGCAGAAGAACTGAAGTCGGAAATGGATCGAAAATACCGGGAATTAATTCGTTCGGAAAATATCCTCGATCCGCCCCGGATAGCCGTAGGCAGTAAACATGAAAGTCCTGTGATCCTGAGCCGGAATGATGCCGACGGCGAGCGAGGTATTTGGAGCCAGGAAGAGATCTTTGGAAAATGGCGGGTCAGCATCCGGGAAGGGAATTACAATGTGAGATTCAAATTCATCAAACCCGTGGAAGCCGGTGGTCAGATGTATCTCGAAACCGGGCCGGTGATCCATCAGGCAAAGAATGTAATGAAGAATACGGATATCATTGAAATGAAAAACGTATCCTTGCCACAAATGCGGGGCGATCTTATACCCTTTTATTCCGTTGACTCCAGAAGAATATTTCCGTTTTATGTGGAGATGGAAAGAATTGAATAGAGATGGTCTGGAAGTCGGTGAAATAAAAAGAAAATTAATGTATGGCCGGGATTGGAGAGAAAACAGGGTTGGGCGTGGGCAGGATTTCTTCACCGGATAAATTCAATAAAGATCGCCAATGAAATCATGTAGTTCTTCAAATGAACGCGGCCATGAGTTGTAGCGAACACGGGGAAAAAAATATGCGCACATCTTGCAAAGTTGCATAAAAACCGCTGCCGGAGCTGACTGAACTGGCTGGGGCCTCCCAAATGCCAAAATCTCGTCTAAATCGATTTCACAATCGATTTTGGTTTTTGAAACCTATGAACTATCTTGTTATTAGTTACAGAATGCGCCCATTACTTAATACTTCTTCGCAGAGCCTAAGACGAAGAAGAAAAGTGCCATCGACCGAAAGATGAGTGAGACCCGCCCCAAGATTCGCGGGTAACTTTAAAAAAATAGATTGAGGGGTTGAATGGCTAAACCATTATGTTCATTTATTTTTTTTTCAAACTAAATTTTGCCTATGACAAATTCTACCTGACCAAAAAAACGGCGGTACCAACCGCCGATGAAATGCCCCGCGTGCTTCCGCCTTTTCGGCGAATTCAATCAAAACTTTTTTGATTTTTAACAAACCCAAAACACAAATTATGAATAAGACAATACCAATTCAAAGGGTAATCCGCGCCATTTTGCTTATTCCCTTGAGACAATTTTTATTGGTCGTTATGACAATCACATTAGTATCCGCGACCAATCTAAATGCGCATGAAATATCGATCGTCAGCGATGATATCCTGCAGGCCCTTACCGTTAACGGAACAATTAATGACGAAACCGGTCAGGCTCTGCCTGGAGTAAACGTAGTGGAGAAAGGAACCACGAATGGAACCACGACCGATGCAGTCGGCCGCTTTTCACTGAACGTTGCTGGCGAAAGCAGTGTGCTGGTTTTTTCCTTTATCGGTTATGCCACCCAGGAGATGACTGTTGGGAATCAGACCAACTTCTCAGTCAATCTTATGGCAGATGTCACAGCATTGCAGGAAGTTGTGGTCGTTGGTTATGGTACACAGGAAAAGGTAAACCTGACGGGTGCTGTTGGCGTTGCCAGCGGTGAAGTTCTCCAAAACAGGCCCATTGCCAATGTGGGTGAAGGTTTGCAAGGCATGGTGCCAAACCTGAACGTGAACATCAGAAATGGAGATCCGACAGCCCCGATCGAGTTTAATATTCGCGGCTACGAGTCAATCAATGGCGGCCAGCCTCTTGTGCTGGTTGATAACGTTCCCATGGATCTGAACCGGATCAACCCGAACGATATCGAAAGCATCAGCGTGCTGAAGGATGCCGCTGCTTCGGCGGTGTATGGTGCACGGGCGGCATTTGGCGTTATCCTTGTGACAACGAAAAAAGGAAAAGGTGACAGGGTCAACATTTCATTCGGATCAGAATTCACCCTGGCAAAGCCGATTTTTTTGATCGACCCGGTTACAGACCCGCATGCGTTTGTGCAGGCAAGGATGACCGCCAACCAACGCACGAATGGAAACCCAGGTTTTGATCAGGATATGATTGATGGGACAAAAAGGTACAGCGACGACCCTACGTTTGAAAATGCATGGGGCGTTTATAACGGAAGCCTGCGCCACTATGGTTATAACAACTATGTCGATCAGGTGATTACTGAGTTCGCGCCCCAGCAGAAATATGATATGAGCATATCCGGCGCCACCGAAAAATCTTCTTTTTACGTATCGTTCGGACATCTCAATAAGGACGGATACCTGAAAAATAAAGAGAAGAATGAAAATTTTAAACGGTATAATGTCTTGGTGAAAGGTGAATTCAAGATCAATGATTGGTTCAGCGCCGATAGCCGGGCCTTGGTCACCACTGAAGTAAGCGATAAGCCGCACTTTTACAACTGGGATGTAAACATCAATACTTCCGCTCGTGTGAATCCGACTGAAGCGATCACATTCCCGGATCTGCCTTATTATCTGACGCCGGGTGACCGTGACCAGTTTTCCCAGTATATTGGAATGCATTTCAGCAGTGTGAATTTCCTTCCTTACCTCGAACAGGGCGGACGTGAAACATGGACACGAAATGACATTGTACTTACACAGGGTGCGACCATTAAGCCACTGAAAGGGTTGAACATTCGCGGTGAAATTTCCGGCAATTTCCGAAACAGGGACTTCCAGGACGCGGCTAGCAAGATCCAGGTGATCGAAAATAAAGTACTTTCCGGTCTTATTGTCGGCAACGGATTTAGCGGAAACGACTTTATTGAAAATAGAGCAGATAATGATCGGTATTTCGTCTTCAATACTTATGCGGACTATACGATTGATAACGACAATGCGCATTTCTTCAAAGCCATGGTAGGCTTTAACCAGGAATGGGGACGGTTCCAGTACATAAGGTCAACAGCATACGGCTTGATTACGCCTTCAATCCCGGATCTAAACGCTACTATCGGCAACCAGGAAACGGCTGGAGGAAAGGAACATACAGCACTTCGCGGTATGTTTTATCGACTGAACTACATCTTCAATGACCGGTATCTCATCGAAGCAAATGGCCGGTACGATGGAACTTCACGATTCCCGGAGGACGATCGTTTTGGTTTTTTCCCTTCGTTCTCGGTGGGATGGCGGATATCCAACGAACCGTTCATGGCGGGTACGGCCAACTGGCTGGATAACCTTAAGCTAAGGGCTTCCTACGGGGAACTTGGTAACCAGTTATTGTTCCAACCCAATGGCACGACGCCGATCTATTACCCCTACATCACGACGATGGCATCTGGTCAATCGCCGTATATGATGGCTTCAGGACAACGTTCTCCCTATGTCTCTCCGGAGGGTTTGGTAAGCCCGACATTGACTTGGGAAACGGTTGCCACGAAAAACATCGGACTTGATTTTGCAGTGTTGGGCAACAAGCTGGATGTGTCATTTGATCTCTATTCGCGTGACACAAAAGATATGCTCGCCGATGTCGATTATCCGGATATCATGGGTGTTGGTGCACCGAAACAAAATTCTGCTGATCTCAGGACAACAGGATGGGAACTGGCGGCAACCTGGCAAAACCGGATTAGCGCCGACTGGAATTACAGCGTGACACTGGCTCTGGCTGATAATAAGGCGGTCATCACCAAGTACGACAATCCGACTGGTTCACTCAGTGAATATTATGTAGGACAGGTGATCGGGGAAAGATGGGGATATGAGACGGTTGGTATTTTCCAGACGCAGGAGGAACTCGACAATGCAGCGGACCAGACCCCTATTGGCGCAAACTGGAGGACCGGGGATATTCATTATGCGGATCTGAACGGCGACGGGGTCATTAACCGCGGAGACAATACGCTTGAAAATCCGGGTGATCAGAAGATCATCGCTTACGAGGCCCCCAGAGGAACCTTTGGCGTGAACTCGAATATCGGATGGAAAAATTTCAGTTTGAATATCTTTTTCCAGGGTGTGTTAAAGTATGATTACTGGCCCCCCAACGGTAACTGGACTGCCTTCTATCCATATAACGCCGGCCACGTTGAAAACTATTATCTCACCGACACGTGGAGCGAAACCAACCCCGATGCGTATTTTCCCCATCCGCATATCTCGACAAACGACAAGAAGAACGTTCAAGCGCAAAGCCGGTACGTGCAGAATGGCGCTTACCTACGTTTGAAGAACGTTACCTTGGCTTACAACCTGCCCTCAGCTATAATGAGCAAAATCGGGTTGGCCACAGCCCAGATCTATTTCGCAGGCATGAACGTGTGGGAATATACCAAAATGCGTAAACCGCTTGACCCTGAAGTAAGGCCTACGCTGACGCAGGAGTATTACAAGCAGCGCAGCTATGCCGTAGGTCTCAGAGTTGGATTCTAATAATTTAAAAAGAGAACGAATGAAAAAGAATATATTAAAAATAAGTCTGGCAGTTGTCGCAACGATATTGTCGGTCAGCTGCAATGATGACTTCCTTCAGCGAGAGCCGTTGGATCAGGTAAATAATAGTACCTTTTGGGAAACTGAGAATCACCTCCGTGTATATAATAACACCTTTTACCATCTTGCACGGATTGAATCAGCTACGCCGATCATAATGGGACATGATCAGGGCTTTGAGAGCCAATCACGTGGACCCTGGTACCTCGATGGTATGTCCGATAACACGGCGACTCGCGCTGCAAGAGCAGACATCTTTCAAAGGATCCGGGCCGGCAAATATGTAACGCCCAACAACCCGGACTTGTTCGGCTACAAAGGCTGGAACTTCCTTCGGGCTATAAACGTCGGCCTCGAGAATTACCACTTAGCGCAGGTGAGTGAAGTGGTTCGAAACCAGTACATCGGTGAAGCTCGTTTCCTACGCGGCTGGTTCTATGCTGATAAAGTTTCGAAATATGGCGATGTACAGTGGGTTGAAAAAGGCCTCACAACGGAGGATGAGGACATACTGTACGGCACGAGGGATGACCGGGAGTTAGTAATGGACAAGGTGCTGGAAGACCTCAACTTTGCAACTGCAAACTTACCAAATGACTGGAAGGATGGAAGTGCTCCTGGCAGGCTGAACCGCTGGGCTGCATTGGCAGTGAAATCAAGGGTTTGCCTCTTCGAAGGCACCTGGCGCAAATACCATGGGGGTTCCAATCCCGATGCGTGGTTACAGGAGGCTGCAGATGCCGCTCTGGAGGTGATGCAGGACGGACCGTATTCCATATACAACACAGGAAACCCATCAACGGATTACAATGCCATTCACCGCATGACAGACCTCAGTGGTAATCCCGAAGTAATGTACTGGAGGAGATACCAACTCGGTATCTTTACCAACCATGTGCAAAGCTATCACAAGGATTATATAGGCGGTGCCACCAAGGATATGGTCGAATCGTATCTGAGTGACGATGGTTTGCCGATAACACTTTCCCCGTCTTATCTGGGAGATGAAGTCTATGAAGATATCTGGGTTGATCGCGATCCGAGGTTGAGGCAGTCAATTCTTCATCCGGACGATCAGGCTATTTATCGCTACGGTAATCATGATTTTGCTCTGACCCGGTATCCACAACTGTCAGGTTCGGCGACACCTGGAGTGGAAAGCGCTACCGGCTATCACATCATAAAAGTGTATGAAAACAATGCAGCATACGCGACCTACAATACTTCCACTACCCCCGCCATTGTCCTGCGGTTAGGTGAAGTGCTTCTGAACTATGCGGAAGCCGTAGCAGAGCTGGGCACCATCACGCAGGCCGATCTGGATATGAGCATCAACCTGCTCCGCGATCGGGTAGGGATGCCGCATCTGGACCTGAATCCAACCATGGACCCACGCCACGCAGGTGAAGGTATTTCGTCCCTTCTCGTAGAGATCCGCCGCGAACGCCGCGTGGAACTGTTTATGGAAGGGTTCCGGTACGACGACCTGAGACGCTGGAAGCAGGGTAAAAAACTGGAAAAAAAGTCATACGGTGTTCGCTGG
>JBBDXJ010000120.1:0-5439 GCA_040902445.1 Cyclobacteriaceae bacterium
CGCATAACAACACTGATACATAAAATGTTATGCCGGTGGTGATTCTTTTCGAAAATTTTTAAGAATAAAAGCTGAAAAGCTTTTAATTGGTGAGGTGCATCAATCAACCGGCTGTCGTCCACGCGGTACTGAATCAGGTACCGGCAATTTTGGCCAGCGTGCAGCCCACCCGGTGTGGTTTTTCTGTAAGGGATTATGCCGGTAGGGATCTAATAGAACGGCCTGCTGAGGCTATCTTTCCTGAATTCAATCTCAGTCACTTGCGGTGCATGGATTGTTGCATGGTTTTTTATTGAACCTTTCAGTTTATAGATGTTATCAGGCATCCTTAATTCTGAATGATCAAGGTCTACCTCCAGGGTATCGACCTGAACATTATTTCCATCAACATGAGACTGATTCACCGCTTTAATTTCAAGTGTACCCATTTTCACCTGATTTTCACCACTTATGTAAAGCCTGCTGTTATTCAGGTCGATATGCAGGAAATCAGATGGAAAATCCTGAAGTGAAAAGGCAGCATCCCGCGCCGTTATCCATTTCAGGTTTTTCAAGGGTGTTTTTAATGTAACGGATAACGTCCGGCTTCCCTGTCCGAATTTTATCTCATCAATAAACAGCGTGTCGCCTGCCTCACGGTATCGAACGACGGGTCTATTTTGATCCTTCGCGTGTCGAATCACCAGGTTTGTTGTTTCAGACGTAGCAATGGCGAGGTTCAGCGATTGCCGTATTACGAGATACCGGAATTCCTTTAGGTCATGGATTGTAGAAGCCTCTGCATATTCTGACTTTTTTAGTCCTGTAAAGCGCAGTTGCAAAGCGCCGGAGATAATAACAATTGTTATGCTTCCGATCATGGTGAGGAGTATGATATTACTGGTTTTCATGGGGCAGGTTGTTCAATTTATCCAAATGTTTTCTCAGGTCTGATGATGTGATCCCAACCAGGGATGCATGCCGCAAAAACTCCGGCAGCACTTTCGAAAAGAATTCCGATCTCTTTCGCTGCAAAATGATCCTGGATGCGTCGTGGTGTACAAAATATTCGATACCTCTTTTATTTTCTATGATGCTCGCCGCCTGAAGCTCGGTGAAGGTCCGCATAATAGTATTGGGGTTCACACCCAGGTCCGCAGCAAGTTCCCTGACGGAAGGAATTTTTTCACCTGGAGGATAAGCTCCCTTCACAACTCTTTCACTGATGGTATCAGCGATCTGCAGGAATATACTTTTGTTATTGTCGAATTCCATTTCAGACCTCCCGTTCTTTAAGTTTGAAATAAGCAGCCATGATTAAGGCGATGTTAAAGATCATGCTGCCGATGATCAAAGCCAGGATGCTGTCCTCGAGACCTCTCATAAAGAGTATTGACGAGTCGGGGTAGTAGTCCTTAAATTCCAGTATTTCTATAAAAAAGTAAACGAGAAAAAGATTGAAGAAAAATATGATGGCAACAGCAAAGAGCGTTTTGATGAGCGGGTTCTTATTAAAAATTGTTGCGCCGGTAAATGGGATGATAAATATCAGCAGCCCTCCGGTAATCATAAAGGCATTCATCCTGTTATTAGCCAGATCCGTACCGAAATGAAAATGGGGATTTGCAAAGAGAGGAAAACTTTGGAAAGGATAGGAGGGGTAAAACAAATGCACCAGATATCCCTCGAGATTAAAGACCGCCCAGTAAAACAAAGGAACAATCAGGATGAACAGCAGTATCCTTCCGATAAACTCCATCAGGAATTTTTCAAAAGCGGATGCCGGAAGCATGAGATAGTTATGCATCTTTTCCCTCGCGCGCAAATTAGTAAAAGATGTGCCTGAGCAGATTATACCCGTTGCGATAAATACGACTATCAAAAGTTCGAAATAATGTCCGGTATGTAAGGGGTGAAATCCTTCCCCGATCTGAATCAGAAGCAGGAGTATGAACAGCGCTCCGCAAAAACCTGCAAGCGATGTCAGAACAAGCTTATAATTGTGCGTCAGGTTTTGCCTCCACAGTATACCGAACCTGGTGATATCGAAGGTATTATTTGATTGCATGGCTTGTGAAAATTTGGTTTCCTTTTGTAACAGCATTGAACAGCAGTTCGATATCAACGGATGAATTTCCGTTGACCTGAGGGCTTATTGTCTTATAACCTCCCGGCACCATTTCACTGTACAAAACCTCAGCATCGTTCAGCACCTGACTGTTTGAGAACTGAAGTTGCGCAGTGATCTCCATCATGTCTTTTTCCAGAATAATTTTTCCCTCATCCAGAATAATGATCCTGTCGATAAGTGTCTCAACATCTTTCACCTGATGGGTGGAAATCAACACGAGTTGGTTCTCATCAAGAGCGCCCGCCATGATCTTTCGGAAAATTGCCTTAGAAGGTATATCCAGTCCGTTGGTGGGCTCATCCAGTATCAGCAACCGGCATTTCGTGGCAAGTGCAAACGAAATGAGAAATTTTTTCTTCTGTCCATAAGAAAGCCTGTCGATCACACTTTCCGCCGATAATTCAAATTCATTTAACAGGCGTCTTATTAAGACTCTATCAAAATCGGGATAGAACGGACTATTAGCCGCGATGTATCTTTCGATCGAAATGGAAGGGAGGTGAAATTCCTCCGGCACAAAAAATACTTCGCGTAAAAATGAAGGCTGACGCTTGCCCGGCTCATGAGACAGAACCTCAATCTTTCCTGAGAGGGGAAACAGCAGCCCGGCTATTATTTTTAATAAACTCGTTTTTCCAGCTCCGTTTTTTCCCAATAACCCCGTAATACTACCGGACTGTAAAGCGAGGGAAAGGCCGAAAATCAAACATAAAATTCCAATTGAAAATCAGTCTCATTTCCCCCAACCTGAAGGGGTCTCATGGCAATGATCTGGGCGCAATTAAAGGTGCGGATAAACTCATTCCGGCTTATCCGCAGTTTGCTTTTGCCCGGTTTGATCTTGTGGTATTGCATTCTTCCGGATTTGTTAGCCACAGCGCTGTAAACCCAGTCACAGTGTACCGGAATAGGGGAGGGGACATAGCGCATGGAGCTCAATAATTGCTGATAAAGTCGCGATACAACATTGAATTCTGCATCGCATTGTATTGCGAAAGCAAAGAATACGCAGTATTGGGGACGTAGTTAAAGCGCTTTTTGTAATCCTCAATCTTTTCGCAAAGCTCTGCAATGTAGAATCTGATCTGATGCAGGTTCCTGCATTCGGATGGTCGCGCAAAGTTCCTGGCAGCAAAATTTCTCAGTTCCAGCTCCAGGTGCCTTTTTTCAAATTCACTCATATTGGTGCAGTTGGTGTAATTATGCACAATAATACAAACTATTAAATTAAAGAACAATGTTATATTGTGAAAATTTGCACACCAGCAAAATTATGATTTACACCGCAAGTTTAGCCCTATCAGTAGGTTTGACTTAAACCGACCGATCATTCATTCAATTAAAATCGATCAAAACTTTGAATTTTAGCGACTTACATAAGTTGTATTAATGTGAATGTTCCACATGGAATATTTTAGAAAGGGCCTGTCTGGAGTAGCAAACGGTTTTTTTTCTGAATAGCGGGATTCCCGGCAAAATATCATTCGCAAACTTCATAAGACGGATGAAGTTCTAAAAAACACAAAAGGATCCTTATTGTCGATGACGACGACCGCAACGTGTTTTCGCTGCTCAATGCTCTCGAACGCGATGGACTGAAATGCTTTAAAGCGGAAAACGGAAAAGAAGCTCTGAAATACAGTGCTGCATTGTTTGACAGGAGCCTGCGCAACAATGTGGTGTTCGCCGCGCACAATCTGGCCAGCGACGAGTCCTTCAACGAATTTCAATTGATACTGTGCAGAAATGTATTGATCTATTTCAACCAGGATCTTCAGAACAAGGTGATGAACCTGTTTTACAATAGCCTATGCACTTTTGGAATCCTGGGTTTAGGTAATAAAGAATCTCTTCTGCTTACCAACAAACAAAAATGCCTTGAGCCCATTGACAAAAAGGAAAAGGTTTTTATTAAAACAGCGTGAAGGTTGTTGGTTATTATTATGTCCTGGCCGTGGAACGTGAAAGCTTACTACTTACTACTGTCAAGTTAAGTTTACTTTGGCGCTTGAAACTGAATTAAAATTTGAGTTTGTATCGAAAGCGGACCTCGAAGCCTCAGAGTCCCGGAGACCGGTGACTCTGAGGGGGAAGACGTCAGAATTCGCTTAACATAACACTACTTAAAACTTACAACTTAAATGAACTCTTTCCACCCCGGCATAGTTTTAGATACGTTGAACAAGTAATTCAAAAGACAATCTTATCCGGATTAAACCGGACAGAAAAATAATCTGGCCATTACGACCTCTGATCCTTCCAATCCCGCAAATAAAACCGATCTTTGTTTTTCTTTGGTACTCCGCCATCCGTTCTGTTGCGACACTCCGGTTCGAACTACCTCAACATTAACCTTTTATACAATTAAACACGAATGAATATCTATGTAGGAAATCTCAGCCGCCAGGCGGGTGAGACTGAATTGCGAACCCTTTTCTCAGAATTTGGCGAAGTAAAATCAATTAAAATTATTAAAGACAATGTTTCCGGTGAATCCCGCGGGTTTGCCTTCGTAGAAATGTCGGAAGAATCTCAAGGCCTCCAGGCAATACGCGCGCTTGACTCACAGGAATTTCAAAACAGAAGACTAAAAGTTAACGAAGCCAAACCTAAAAATTCTTCCCCAAGAGTTTACAACAGCTTCAGCAGCAATTTTGGTTACAAAGACCGCCACAGCAGCTACTGATCACAAGATCGGCTCGCAGAAAGAAAATTGTCTGAAGGCCATTGCTGCCTGTAAAAAAGGGATAAGTTCCCGGCATCCGATGCAATGCCGCTCTAATTTTTAAGCCCGAGGCGCTAGGATTATGTAAATAAGCATGTATATTTGGTCAATTATTGACCAAACTTCTGTTTTTTTTAGAAAGTATCTTTCCACAAATAATCTTCCTAACTCCTTAAGTTTAGAGTGTTTTTTGCCAACGGGCAATTCATTCAGTCAATAGTAAAAAACGAACACATTTTAAATTTTAAATATAATGAAAGAAGGAGTAGTAAAGTTTTATAACAACTCAAAAGGTTTTGGGTTTATAAAGCCATCAGATTCAAGCGAAGACATCTTTGTACACCAAAGCGGTCTGATCGATGAGATTCGCGAGAACGACAAAGTGCAATTTGAAGTAGAAAGAGGAAAGAAAGGTCTGAATGCCGTGAAAGTTCAAGTCATTCAGTAATAGAAATTTTAATTTTGCATGGGAAAACCATCCGCTCACCAGCGGATGGTTTTTTTTTTAGCCTGGATTTGCAATAAAGCGCCTTGATACCGCAGTAGTGTACTGTCGAGTAGCCAAGAGGAGTTTCACCCCGAGGCGCTCACAGAACCGTACGTG
>JBBDXJ010000121.1:0-34476 GCA_040902445.1 Cyclobacteriaceae bacterium
AAAGATCCCGATCAATGTCACTCCATAAAATGAATAAGCCCACCAGGTTTGCCACCAGGGCGGAGTAATTAAGATGGTGAGCCTCGTTCCTTCTTCATTCCAAACACCATCATTGTTGGAGCCGATGACGTGGAAGGTGTAAGTCCCTGGATCGATATTCGTGTAACGGGCTATTCTGTTGTTTGCATTTGTTTCAGTCCACACACTTTCATAGGGCTCTAGCCTGTATTTATAGCGATTCCTTTCCGGATTGACATAATTCAAAGCGGAAAATTCAAAGGCAAAGTCATTTTGAAGATAGGTCAAAGCTATTTCGTTTGTATACGAAATTCCCTTCTTCAGAGGTGTTTCCCATGCAAGGGTGTCAGCTGCAGTTTTTTCAATAGGTACCTGCTCATTATTAATAAGAAAATCTGTGATGACAACGGGAGGAACGTAAGAATTATCGACAAGGCTGTCGGGATGAAAGATAACCAGGCCATCGCTTATTGTACCAAGAATGACTTTGCCTTCACTCGTTCGAAGGCCTTTTCCCCACGTAAATGCATGATTGAATCTGGTGCTCGATATAAAGTCTGTATAATAGTAATTCCGAAAGGTGTTCTTCCCTGGATCAAAGTGCGATATCATGTTGCCACAGGCTAGCCACAGGGTACCGTCTGCTCCATCCACAATGCAGGTTACAAAATCAATCGGAAGACCTGATGTCCCGGCCTTCCAGCTTGCAAATCTTGGCTCATCATTTTCTGTCCCTTTGATCATTTTATTGAGACCGGTACCTGTCCCAATCCAGATATTCTGATTTCTATCCATTATCATATGGTGAACTCTATTATCAGACAGGCTTTGCCTGTCGGCGGGATCATTTTCAAAGACATCAAGTTTGTGGCTGATCAAATTGTATCGCCATAGACCGGCGCTTGACCCGATCCACAGGTTTTTATAGGGGTCTTCCAAAAAAGAGATAACATACGCATCTGGAAATGACTCTAACGCCTCTATCCTATTGGTTTTTGAATTATATTTCCCAACCCCGGCCCATCCCCCGGTCCAGATATCTCCGAATGAATCAATAAAGGAATATGTGGCTATCCCTCTTTTTCGATTACTATCCGACAGGGTCTGCTCAGATATTGTTTTAGACCGGAAGTCGTACTTTTCAAGCTTATCAAATGAAATGAACCATATTGAGCCCTCGCCGTCAACAGATATGGCGGAAATTGTCCTTCGCCTGTGTTCAAGAACCTTTCTGAGGGAAGGATCAAATCGGAATACACCAGAACTTGAAAATATCCAAATATCACGACCGCCGTCTTCCACTATGCCGCCAATCCAACTGAACTGTTGCTTTCTCCTGAATTTTCCTGTTTTGGGATTAATTTGATAAAGGCCTGAAGGTGATGAATACCATATGATTCCCTGCATGTCCTTTAGAACTGAAGTAGGAAATTCACCTGCGATCTTTTCATGCATTCCGGTTTTTGGATCGAATAATAAGACTCCGAGATTATACCCTATCAATAGTTTTCCATCAGAATTTCCCAACACATGTCTAACACGGTGACCAGTTAAGTAATGAATAAATGACTTGCTATCCTCATCAAATAAATTGAGGCCGCTACCTCCAACCCACACTTTCTCCTGTTCATCTACATAGATCGGGAACCCCGTCGAACCAGGAAAAAGGCCATCAGGATCGTCGAGATCATGCTTGTAAATGGATGTTCCCCCTGTTTCTCCATCAATGTGAGTAACGGAATGATCGCCAGCCGCCCATACAGACCCATTTCGGGTTTCAGCAATATCCCAATAGGCATCATCAGCCAAACCTGTCATTCTTTCCATGGAAAGAGTCTCGATGTCTGCAATGTAAATCCCATTGTTAGCACAGATCCAAAGCTTTCCATCTTTACGCACACGGACTTTGTTGACTTTCCATTTCGAATCCGGGTCGGGCCTGGGAAAATGATGGAACTCTTCGGTTTGCGGATTGAATAAATCAAGTCCTGCGTCGTGTCCGACCCATAATCTGCCATAATGATCTTCCCACAATCCGGTAACGATGTTATGACCGAGACTATTGGCAGATGCAGGATTGCGCTTGTAATTAGTGAATTTATAGCCATCGAATTTAAGCAACCCATGCCAAGTCGCCACCCATATAAAGCCTCGGCTGTCCTGCGAAATCCAGTTTACATAAGTCTCAGGAATTCCGTCGTTCATTGTGTAACGACGGGATGCAGTGGATTCATTCTGCGCCGTCAGTTCAAGTGACGCAACACTTATCAAAAGGGCCAAGAATAATGAACAAAGGCCTGACTTCATGAGCGCGATTTCAGATGGGGAGTAGTGTAATATAATGAAACACCTAGGAAATCGGTAATCGCCCTTTCAACTTTTCTCTATCCTGTTCCGGACAAGCCTCAAAGCAAGGTATGTAAACAAATAAGCCACAACAAACATGACAATGCCCAAGTACGGTACACTCTCTTTTTGGATAATTGGTTTCAAAACATGGACGGCAAGTTTGCCCAGCTCTAATCCCAGAAATCCAATAAAGAGGCCAACAAGGAAGTAAACCCATCCTTCTCTGTTATTTCTCCTGGCAAAATTTCTGAGTAGAAATGCGGGAATTACAAATACGGTCGCGACACCGATGGCAAACAGCCATTGCATTAATACGCTTGAATCATGTTCGTTTTGCACATTCAAAGGGGTCTTCGGTTTACATTGCTACAAACTTAACCAAATTGATCCTGCAATTAATATCCCATTTCGCTCTACAAGCATCACATCCATTGTGCAGTCCGCACACACCCTGCCTGGGCTTTTTATGGGTTATCTCTTATCTCTCTGATTTGCATTATATAACAAAACAAAAAGTACCGACATCAGGCGTCACGAGAATGAACGGAGGCAGCAACGAAATAAAAACATTGCCTTGGTTTTCTTTATTAGCCTCATAGCTCTTCTGCTTACAATATCATTCACGGTTGCATCGCAACTATCGTCTTAATAAAGCTATTGCTGTGAGTTAGCAAGATAAAAAAGCCTCCAGGTTTAGGAGTCTTTTGCTTTCTTTATGCGAGCTCAGGGACTTTCCGTAAAACATCCGATTGCTTACTTGCCTGCCACAAATCATAATTCGCCTGAAGGCTCATCCAAAATTGCGGCGTAGTCTTAAATGCTTTTGCCAGTTTTAGAGCCATTACTGCAGATATTCCGGCCTTGCCGTTTACAATCGCAGATAGGTTTGGCCGGGTAATCAGCAGTTTTTCTGCAGCCTCGGTTATGTTTAATTTCAGAGGCTCAAAGTAAAATTCACGCAGGATGGCGCCAGGATGGGCAGGTTCGTGCTGAATAAGTTTTTTCATAAAGTCAAAATTTTTAATGCGTATCTAAATAGTCTACATCACTCACATTGCCGTCTCCAAACCAAAAGACTATCCGATAATTCCCCGATACATCAATAGACCAATAACCCCTAAGCGGAGGTTTTTTAAGTTTGTGCAACCTGAAAGCAGGTATTTGTAGATCTTTCAGACCTGCAGCGCTATGCAGGACACTCAACAACTTCCTAATCGTCCCAAGCCTTTCTTGTGGTACTTTACTACTTTTGCCCTTGGTGAATATTTCCTCCAAGGCTTTGGATTTGAATGAGTTGATCATTTTTGTAAAAACGATGTTTGTGGTTAAGAAATCGCGTTTTGTGTTGCATATGGTATGTATTAAATGGTTAGTTCAAAGATAGTGTAATGTGTAACGATACACAAGACATTTGATAGATATATTTGTTGTAGGAATTTACAGCCCATAAAAAACTTTTGCCTGAGTTATCCGGCAAGATAGCGGTTTTGTTCTCGCCAGGAATGGCAATGCCTGGATGATTGATAACATCACGACCGACTCGGAAAAAGGCTGAAAACTATTTAAACAAACTGAAACTAAAAGAGCTGACAAATTTCGCCACCGATTTCTCTGCCAATAATCAGCCCGACGTTACCATGACCATAGAAACCCCTGCTCCCTTCGTGGTCAAAGGATGGAAAGTTTCTTCAGCGAACTGGATACTGACAAGCAATCTGCAGCCAGGTGTATATTTTTCCGATGAAGGAAATCTTGGGGCTACCGATATTTTTCCAGGAAAGAAAAGTCTTCTGAAGTAATAGTTCACCTCACCCTTCTGCTGGCGCATTTTAATTCCTGCTCTTTTTCAGCCTCTCCTAAAGGAGAGGAAAAATAGCGCATCGCGTTTAATCGTGCGCTGTCCCCATCCAAATCAGTCGGCCAGCGCGCAACCTTTCAGACCATTCAACCTCGAAGACATCCACCTTTCGTCTCCATTTCATCGCGACGCCAATCGGTCTTCCTTCACGAACTTCGTTGCAAGGGGATTGCCGCGCGCCCACGCTATTTTCCGCCTGAGCTCCCGATGACGGTCGCGGGGTGCGGACCACGACTGAAAAACTTGTTATAAGGTACTGATTTTCAGTTGAATATAGCAGTTGTCTTAGTAAAGTGTTTTTGTGAGACTATTCAAGCCTTGATCAGGTTCCTGGCAATGCTGCTTTCGCTTCAATCTTTGCCTCAACTAATTTTTTAGTTAATTTATTTGGATTACTTCAACTAAGTCCTTAGTTTTAACTAAGGATTAGTATACGACACCTTAGAGCACTTAAATACAAGCACTCATGAGCAATTATTTAATAGAACTCTCGGCTATCCATATCGCATTGATTCTGGGATATTGGTTCTTTCTGAGAAAAGAACGACAGTATGCTAAAATGAGGTTTTATCTTATAACCTCTACCCTTCTGGCACTTACCATTCCATTGCTCAAACTTCCCAAGCTGTTATTTAACGGCACGGAACCAATTGATGTCATACCCATGGAAGCCATTCCATTGGATGCCATGACCATTACTCCTACCGTTGATACGTCAATCTGGAGCTATGAGCTCCTTATCTGGATCTATCTGACCATTAGTGTATTCTTTCTGTTGAAATTCCTGAACGGCGTGCTCTATCTAATCTGGTTAGAGCGCAAGAGTACCTATGAGAAATTTAGTGACCTGTACATCCGCAGAGTCGGGAATATTAAAGGAAGTTTCACCTTTTTCAATTGGATCTTCTTAAGTGATGAAATCGATAAAAACCGGCAGGATTATGACGTAATCCTGAAGCATGAAAAAGCGCATGCTTCTTTGGGCCATACATACGACTTAATGTTCTTCGAGCTGTTTAAGGTATGCTTTTGGTGGCTGCCCACTGCCTGGTTTATCAATAGGGAAATTAGAGAAATACACGAATATCAGGCTGATGCTTGCGCACTAAAATCGTATAACGTTGACCAATATTCGTCTATACTGATCAGTTCTATTCTAAAATCAAATGGACTGAGCCTGGCCAGCTCATTTCATGATAGTTTAATTCTTAAACGACTAACAGCAATGAAACAACAAGCAAAAAATGTAAGCCCCTGGAAACTTGGGGCCCTGTCCGCACTGTGCGCTTTACTCTTCACTGTATTTGCATGCAGCGAAGAGAAAAAGGATGAAGCCAACGTTGACAATCTTTCTGATAAGTCCAAAATCGAAGGAAAAATCTTTACGATAGTGGAACAGCAACCTGAATTTGAAGGAGGAATGGATGGTTTTCGCAAGTATATAATGAATGAAATCAGGTATCCGTTACAGGCACGGCAGATGGGTGTTGAGGGACAGGTCGATGTACAGTTCGTTGTAGGGAAAGATGGTTCGTTATCAGATGTAACGGCTATCAAAGGGATTGGCGCAGGCTGTGACAGTGAAGCTGTAAGAGTCCTGCAAAATGCTCCTGCGTTCAAGCCTGGAACTCAGAATGGCAAGCCTGTATTTGTGCGAATGGTAGTGCCTGTTGTCTTCAAGCTTAACAAAGGTAAAACGAATCCAGACAACAGCACACAGGGAATAATTGTCATAGAGGCAGTCGAACCAAAAAATGAAAAGTTCAAGGTAGACGCCAACTACGCCAACGGTGAGTGGTCCGGTACTGTCTATGATGAGGAGGGGCAGGGGCTCCCCGGCGCCAACATAGTGGTAGCTGGTACCACAACGGGAACCGTATCCGGTTTAGATGGCACTTTCAAAGTGAAAGCCGATGAATCCAAAGACCTCTTTATAAGTTTCATTGGGTATGAAACTGCGAGATTAAAAGGAAAAGTAAATGGAAACTGAAGAATCTGAAACTTAGTGTTGTCCGGGGAAAACGTAAAGATCAGTAACATTTTAGTCCAGGTCTCGCCATCAACCGGGTCAGGATTATCTCCTGCTGAACGTGTGAAGACGACGTGTCGAATCTGAATTTGCTTTTCATCGATCACGACCAGTCGACACGAATTAACCTCACGTCTGCTTTCTACCATAAGGTCATCCCTGCGGGATTTGAATTTAGCGAGGAGCATAGTTGGGTTTAAAGGTTGAATGCAAGGTGCAAAAAATTAAACGCTTTGCTTTTAATTCGAAAACGTCCGAAAAGTCGGCTTGTATTTTCCTGTCGGATGATCATATTCGTATCAATTCCCGGCTGTTGTCTTAGCCATTGGCACTTACCGGCACATCAGAATCCCCAAGCGTAGGAAAGCCGGATCGCAAATCAATCCGATGGAAGGGTATCCGTTTTTCAGGCTACACTTTCATATCACATATGTCAGTGAACGACATGAATCCACCGTTTGAAGGAATTGTTTTCCTGCCCTCTCTTCATCAGCACATAAAAGCAAACACCGTCGGAAAGACCTCGTGCATACCAATCATTATGATAAGATGGAGTGAAATCTACCTGGCGGCCCCAGCGATAAGCTCGCATGACCATTATATAACTCTTCGTAATGACCTTACCGGGTTAGACACAACCTCGGTCAGGTATACCGGGCTGAGGAATGAGGCAACGCCCTCCTAAGCTGAGCAATCGTGATCATCTCGCCTTTTTCAGCATCCCAGAGTTTGAGGTTTAAGCACCTGTAAATTTCTGCCGGGTTCCAGGATGTCTTTGTTACGGTTTGTAATTCAGGAATATTGTTCATCGCTTCGGGCAAACGGTAAAAAGGTATTCTTGAATTAAGGTGATGTACATGATGATAGCCGATATTTCCGGTAAACCATTGCAGCACGGGATTCATGACCATAAAACTTGTGGATGTAATGGCTGCGGACTCGTAGTTCCACGCTTCATCTCCACAAAATTTTACTCCGGGAAAATTGTGCTGGCAGTAAAACAGGTATGAGCCCATTGCAAACGCCAGAAAAAATGGCAGCACCCAGCTGATCAATAAGGTAAGCAGCCCAAAATAATAGGCGATGATTGTGCCGATTGCAATATGAAGTATCAGCGCTAACAATGAATCGACATGTTTCTTTGGACTCTCTATGAATGACTTGATATTTAACCAATAAATAAACAAGGTGATGTACCCGAAGATCACCGTGAGTGGATGTCTGTTGATCAGGTAGATCCGTTGATCCCGTTTCGTGAGACCAAGAAATATTGATTTCGATATGGTCGGATAAGAACCGATACCGTGAATTGTAAGCTTGGAGTTGTGTGTGTGATGGTGATCATGAGAGCGCTTCCATATCCCCTGCGGAGCAAGAATGAAAATACCAAAGGCTTTCATTAATACAGTTGCAAACGGAGAGTCCTGCAGAATGGTGTGGTGCTGGTAATCATGGTAGATGATGAACATCCTGACGTAAAACAGACTGCAAACCAGCGCACAGCAAATTTGAACGGCGATTGGAAGATTAAAGTAAGGTAGCGCTAAGAACAATAGAAGACCCGTCAGCGTGACTATTGTTTCAAGCCAGCTTCTGGTTTTGCTCTCCCGAATAAACCGTTTGCTTGCCAGCAGCAGGTCTCTCTTGTTTCTCATTAGTGGGCGTGGCAGTAAGAACGAACTGCAAAGTTAGCAGGATTAAGCAACTTCTGTGGTTATTCTTTTGTGCTTCCAGCGCTTGTGAGACCAAAGCCAGGGAATCGGATTACGCTTGATCTCCACCTCAAGGCGCCTCATGAACGCCTCTGATATCTCATTTTCACCCGTATTTTCGGGTTTTTCAAAAAGAAGCTCCGGGGTAATATCATAATAACCTCTGCGTCCCCTGCACACATTCATATACACCAACGGGTAATTAAACTTTTTCGATAGTTTCTCAGGCCCGGTAAAGACCGCGGTATCCTGATTTAAGAAAGTTGTCCAGTAAGCATTTTTCCTTGTTGCTGTCTGATCGGCAATAAATGCTGTGGCGGTGATCTCATTCCGATACAACACCATATCCCGCAGGGTTTTATCGACAGGAGTAATTCGTGTTCCGAATCTGGTACGCATGCGCGTCATCATTTTTTCAAAATAGACGTTAGACAACGGCCGGTAAATTACGACCAGTCTAAAATTGGTTGATAAAGCAAAGCCCGGTCCTGCCCACTCCCAGTTGCCGTAATGGCCCATCACAATCATGATGCTGTTTTTCTCCTGGTATAATTTATCAAGCCAATCTGTATTGTGAAATTTAATTCGTTCGAGCGTTTCCTTTTCTGTCATCTTCAGTGTTTTCAAAGTTTCCAGGATCAGGTCGCACAGATACCTGTAATAATTATTGCAGAGGGTATTGACGGCAGCAGGTGATTTTTCAGGAAATGAATTTCTCAAATTCGCGAGAACGACCTCTCTTCGATAACCGCTAAGCCTGATAAGGTAATACAAGAAATCAGAAAAGACGTACAGCACCCGAAAGGGCAAGGAAGCAATCACATAAATGATAGGATAAAGAATATAGAACGAGAGTGCCTGCATTGGGAGAGTTCATACAAAGCTACCGAAATTACAGGAGCACACATTATGAAACTCAATATCCCGCCCACCTGCACTCAAGTCCAGGCACACAGTTCCTTTTCGATGACCGCCCTAAAACCAATAGCCAAGGCCAACAGCCATCCCGATAGCTATCGGGAACCAATAACCAATAACCATTGACCAACAAGTAACCAATTTTATTACATTTATGTCAAGAACCCTTTCGTATTGACATATCGAAACCATAGCCTATGAAATTCATCACCATCTCATTCGTAACCATCCTGTTAAATTTTAACCTGCTCGCCCAGGCGCCTTTTAATCCCGATACTGTAAAAGCCGGGGTGTTTGATAATGGTAAAATGTGGACGTTCGATTTTCCGCCCACAGAGTACTTTGAAAAGACGTATAAGTTCAAACCCACGCAGGAATGGTTCGATGGTGTAAGAATGTCGGCCCTGCGTTTTGCTAATTGGTGTTCGGCGTCATTTGTTTCTGCGGATGGATTGGTGATGACGAATCATCATTGCGCCCGCGAAGTGGCAATGAAGGTACAAAAGCAGGGAGAGAACTTTATGAATGATGGTTTCTATGCGCAAACAATGGAAGAAGAACGGAAGATACCGGATTTGTTTGTTGATCAGCTGGTCTTGATTGAAGATATAACCCAACGTGTACAGAATGCATTCAATAAAGGAAAAACTGATGAAGAAAAAGTGAACTTGAGAAATGCTGAATTTGAAAACATAAAAAAAGAATACGGGCAAATCCAGGCATGGAAAGGCCTGGTACTTCAGCCCATCACGTTATACCAGGGTGCCCGCTATTCGCTTTATGGCTTTAAGCGGTTTACTGATGTTCGGCTGGTAATTATGCCTGACCTGGCAGTGGCATTCTTTGGCGGCGACTATGACAACTTTACCTATCCGCGCTATTGCCTCGACTTCACATTCTTCAGGGTTTACGATGAATCGGGAAAAGCCTTCAAACCAGAGCATTATTTCAAATTTAATCCTGATGGCGTTGATGAAAATGAACCCGTGTTTGTGGTCGGAAACCCCGGTAGAACAAATCGTCAGGCTACAGTTGCCATGCTCGAGTATTTTCGTGATGTATCATGGCCTACAATCATCGACCTCCTTGATTCCCGTTCAAAAATATTGCAGAAATATAATGAAGGGGCGAAGAGTGACAGTATCGTGAACGTGATATTTAGCTATGAAAATTCTTTGAAAGCGATAGGAGGACAACTGGAAGGGCTTCGCGATCCGTATATTATGGCTCGCAGAAAGGCATTTGAAAAGGAATTCCAGGAGGCGGTTGCTAAGAATGATAAAAATCGTCCTGAAGCAAAAGGCAAATCTTCTGTGACAATCTGGAGTGACATAGCCGCGACTCAAAATGAGATCAGGAAAGTCTATTATGAGTCAATTCTCTTTTCTCCGCCCGAAGGTTTTAATTCAACAGCATTTCGTCTGGCCGCAGATCTGAATACCTATGCCCTCGTTGGTGAAACCGATGCAAAAAGAGCAGAGGATTTAAAGAAGACGCTTTTGCAAAGACACAACGACATTCAGGAAATTGAGACAGGCTATTTGAGCGCACATTTTAAAGAAGCAAACAAATACCTTGGAATGAACGATAAATATGTGGGTGCATTCCTGAAGTATGGAAATCCCGACGTTGCTCCCGCCACGATGTTGAAGAAGACAAAAATATACGACTTGTCTTTTAGGAAGGAACTACTGGAAAAAGGCGCAAAGGCTATCGCCAGGTCCGATGACCCACTCCTTCTATTGACAAAAGATGCAACAACGCGCCTTGAATCCGCCCGGGCAAAAATGCAGCAACTCAACGCAAAAATGGCTGCCCTTCGCACAAGACTTTCCTTAATGCTGTACGACGTGTATGGCACCCGTATACCTCCCGATGCAACCTTCTCGCTTCGTTTTGCAGACGGGGTTGTAAAACCCTACAACTACAACGGAACCAAAGCTCCGGTTTTTACGACCTTCTATGGACTGTACGACCGGTTCTATTCTTTTGAACAAAAATATCCCTGGAACTTATCAGAGAAATGGAAGAATCCGCCGGAGGATTTGTTGAAAGCGCCTGTGAATTTTGTTTCCACCAACGACATCATTGGGGGAAATTCGGGAAGTCCAATGATCAATCGCAACCGCGAGGTGGTGGGATTGATTTTTGACGGCAACATGGAAAGCTTACCTGGCAATTATATTTATCTGCCCGAAAGAAATCGCACTGTATCCGTCCATGCCGGGGGCATCATGGCCGGCCTGAAATATATTTATAAGGCTGAACGGATCGTGAATGAGTTGCTGAAATAAAGCAGGTTTGAATGCAGGTTGAAAGACAGGTATAAATGCAGGCTTGCCAGAACGAAGCTCCTCGGGTGAAGGTTTGTTCCTCCACCATTGGTTTTGAATGAAACGGCGCTACTGCCTGGTCACTTCTTAATCTCTTTCTTGCGATTGTCTTTAACAAACCTTGCAGCAATTAATGTTTAGCTGAAGGCGACTAACTTCACTTTCCCAAACATATTTGGACCGCAATTGTTGACGGGACCTCCTATCCGGAACAGTCACGAAATGAATGGAAAGCCTTCCAGGGCTTAGATAAATTTGAATCACGAGGCTGCGATGTTCAAACTTTGGTGTGCAGACCCGCCTTTGCTCCTATCTCCAAGCCCTCTCTTATGCCTCCACCCTTCGTCATCTCCTCTTCAAATAATTTTCTCAACCGTGCCATGGATTTGCATTTTTGATTTTTTGCCGTGTCGGCGTTTTTATAGTTCATCATCATGCAAATCTCTTCCATACTTTTTCTTTCGTAGTAGAAAAGTTCGATGAGTTTCCGTCCGCTATCCCCTAACTTGGCCAGAGCTTTGTTAACTGCTTCAAAAACATACTCGTCAGTCTGATCATCGGATTCGTCAATAAAGAATTGCCTCAGCGATTTTTCCTGTTTGAAATGAGTATTGCGTTGCAGTCTGCGCAGATGTTCACGCGCTACATTCTTCCCGATCCCAAACAAATAGGTCTTAATGGAACTGACCAGGTGCACAAGCTTGCCGCTCTTGACGTTGTCATAAAAGATAAGGATCGTGACCTGGTAAATATCTTTGCTATCCTCCGGCGAGCAGTGAAACTCTTTACTGATCCAATGGAGAAATTCGGAACGGTACTTTTCGTAGATCAGCGCCAGTTGCTGCTGACCACCGTTGCGGATGCGCGCGAGAAGTTCATTTTCTGACATGGCGGTGTGTGTTTAAAGTGAATGTCAAACTGGAGTCAGTGACGACGACATCAGTCATCCCTCGCCCGTATTTCAATCACTGAATTCAGCGGTGCTGATTTTTTTCAGCCCCTTGAACAGATCAAAAGTCGGGGAGACTCCTGCCTTAAACAATGTGCCGGTACCGGATTGTATCGTGTGGAAGGACTGTTATTGCAAACGTCTTTCACTATTTCCGGTGAGAAAAAGACGATGGTCCGCTACCGTTATTTAACGGTGGGGATACCGATTTTAAACGGAATATTTTTGTAACTTATAGTCTACAGAGTTCAAATCAGGTTCTTAACAAGAGGCCAGCCTGCACCTGTTGTAAATGATTGATGGCCCACCATACCTTTCGTTAGCATTCATCTAAACCCCAATAATCATGAAAATACAATTTTTGAATTTCGGAGGCGGCCTGATGACAGGTGTGCTTCTGGTGGTGTTATTCTCAGCGTCAAGCGTAAGGGAAAATCCAGATATCATTCTAAGAACTGAGCCGGAAGTACCGCCGGTGACTGAGTTTCACCTGGTTCCTCTTAGGGAATTCTTTCAGAATGTTGCTAACTACGGAAAACAGCATGCAGCTATAGTCTCCGCGAACATGAGAAGAAATGGAATAAAACAGGAACCCTCCCGCATGTTCATTTATTCAATCCCTGTCCTGGAAGCCTTCTTCAATGAAATCAGAGCTCGTGCTTATCAGGCGGAGCTCAATCCGGATGAACTGGCGATTCGGTTTTACTATGCCGTCTATCCCGACAAGATGAGGAAGATCGCCGGACACGATTATAGCAGCCTTCATACGCTATACATGTCGTCCAATCATTGGAGTGAGGCGGAGCAGAAATACAAGGACATTGATCTCGTGGGGCTGGCCGAAAGGGCAAAAACTCTAAAAGCTGACTATGATAAACAGAAAAGTCAGCTGATTCCACAGTTTTACCTGGAAAACGTTGATGGTCGGGATCAGGATGCCAATGCAAAGGTATTAATGCTCGATGCGACTGCTGTGCCGTATTCGGGTCCGCTTCCGTCGAAATCCGGAAGTGTGGTGCCGTATGAATTTGACGTGATTAATCAGGGACAACTTTGTCCCCCAAATTGTCCGCAAAACAGCTTGATCGATTACGCTGACAGCAAGTACTGAGGGCCGTCTGCGAGAGATCGTATGAGCATCCTGATCACATATTTCGAAATTGCCGCGTTCGGTGCTTCTCTTGTAGCCTGGCCCTACATCCAGAAGAGCAAGCACCTCAGGCTTTTTCCCCTCCTATTATTTATAATCGTCTGCGTTGAGATCTGCCTCACATTCTTTAAAGAGCAGTTCGTTTTTTACAATGCCATCATCTACAATGTGCAGGTGCCGCTACAGCACCTGCTCTATCTTTATATCCTCTACCTGGCCCTGGAAAGAAAAATGGCCAGGAAGTTTATCCTCCTGTCTTCCGGCATTTTTATCATCGTTACTTTGATGACTTCGATATTTTTTACCGTTGGAAACAGGATCAATACTATTGCCTATTGCACGGGTTCAATATTTATTATTATCGGTATCCTGATGAAGTTTCATGAGATGTTGCAAAATCCCACGGAGTTCAATTTCCTCAAGAACCCATTTTTCTATATGTTGTTTGCCTTCCTGCTGTTTAATGTTGGCACCCTCCCCTATTTTACCATGGGGAACTGGCTTTATTATTCGCTGGAAAGGAAGGACATCCTGATCGTATTGATCAATGTAATGAGTATATTCAACTGTATTTTATACGCCACTTATTCAATGGCTTTTGTATGGATGATTCTGAAGAAGGAGTCCTCTTGATTGCCACGACGATGGTCGTTTTAACCGCCTTTGCCATGACGGTACTGGCGGTGATGATCATTTATCGCAAACGAAAGCTGCAACATGCCCAGGAGATCAGTGAGATCAATGAAAAATTCTCCAGAGAACTTCTTGAAGCTGAGCTGGAAGTCCAGCGCCAGACGATGCAGCACATCGGCAGGGAAATTCACGACCATGTAGGTCAGCAGTTAACGCTGGCTTTTTTATACATGCAACAGATGCAGCCTCAGGAGGCAAAAATGGCAGATCGAATCCAGTCTGTAATAACGATCATAGATGAATCTCTTGCTGATCTTCGAAATCTGTCAAGAAGCCTTACGAATTCCACTTTCATCCACGGTGATTTGGATCAGCTGATCGATATCGAATGCGCCAAGGTGCGTAGTGCCAGGCAGTGCGAGGTAAACTTCCGGGCCAGCACGTCCCCGATCGAGTCTTCAGCGGATTTAAAAAGTTACGTCGTTCGTATCCTTCAGGAGTTTCTTCAAAACAGCATGAAACATTCTCAATGCAAAGAGATAGCCGTTGAATTATCCGGTGATGAAAAGGGGATCGTTCTCAATGCAATGGATGATGGAAAAGGTTTTATGGAAACTGATGAACAGGCTGGGATCGGACTTGCAAACATGAGGAAGCGGGCAGCAATAATCGGCGCCGACCTAAGTATAGAAAGTTCTTATCAGCGGGGTACGCGCCTTAAATTATTTATTCCCAGCCAACAATTAACTTTTACCCATGCCACACAGCATCGTCATAGTTGATGACCATACACTGATAGCCGAGGTGCTGACAGGTTTCATCACGGAAAAATTCAGGAATTGCAAGGTTCTTTACAACGTTGACAGCGGGAAGGCCTTGATCGAACGATTCCGCGAGCCGAAAAATATTCCTGACATTGTTTTGCTCGATGTTGATATGCCCAAGATAAACATGGATGGCTTTGCCACAGCGGAATGGCTAACCCTTCATCATCCTTCTGTACACATTCTCGTCCTCACTGGGCATGATGAGGAAGAAACGCTCATGAGGATGATTCGGATCGGTGTAAAGGGCTACCTTTTGAAAAATGTTTTCCCGGATCCGTTCGAAAAAGATCTGGAGACCATCGCTCATGGCGGTTATGTCTACCCCCAGTCGATGGCGTACAAGGTATTGAGGAACATGGCAGATGACAAGCTTTCCTCCAAATCAAGGCCTGAGATCAATGCACGTGAGCTGGAATTTCTGGAGTATGCGATGACGCACCTAACCTATAAAGAAATTGCCGACAAAATGTGCTGCAGTCCACGAACAGTTGAAGGCTACAGGGATAATTTATTCGTAAAGCTTGGCGTTAAAACCCGTGTTTGCCTTGTACTTAGTGCACTGGACTACAATTTAATTAAAAGGAATAAATCTGATCACACATTTCCCTCGAAAAACTCGTCATGAATGCACCACCATCGTGAAAATCTTTGGCACCCTCTTCTCTAGCGCCTTAGCGAGCTTCGCATGATGCAACACCCGAGGGCACACCCCCTCACGACTGACGACCCACGATTCACGAAAATGTACCTGCAAAATCAGCTAAGAACGACTAACGCTAAGACCCATTCACTATTCACTATTCACTATTCACGATCTCATTCCGCTCTCAAAATCTCCGTCGGATTAACCAACGCAGCCCTGATCGATTGAATACTCACCGTAAGCAACGCAATCACTACAGGGATCACTACTGCCAGTGCATAGGTCGACCAGCCGATGCCTGTATGATACGCAAAAGACTCCAACCACTCCTGCATTACGTACCATCCTACGGGAATGGCAATCAGCGCAGATACCAGCACGAGCTTTGAAAAATCTGTCGTCAGCAGCAGAATGATGCTACTCACCTGGGCACCCAGCACTTTTCTAATGCCAATCTCGCGAACGCGTTGTTGCATCATGAAGGTCGAGAGTCCGAATAATCCCATGCATGCGATGAGAAATGACAATCCTGCAAAAATGTAAAATACAGACTCCATCTTCTGTTCGCTCGCGTATTGTTGTTCCAATGAGTCGTCAATGAAACTGTACTGCAGAGGAACATCCGGTACCAGTTTCCCCCAGACGGTTTTCAGATGCCCGACTCCATCTTGAAGGTGTGCCCGATCAATTCGCAGCGAGATGCTGCTGCCCCCCTGTACATGCCCGATCAAAAGTGGTTCCACACGCTTGTGCAAGCTTTCAAAATGAAAATCTTTTACCACGCCAATCACATACCTGGCCTCTTCACCTTTACCGAACGGCTTACCGATCGCATCCTCGACAGATGGCCATCCTACCATCTTCACGGTAGCCTCGTTTATTAAGACTGATTTCGAAGTATCGCTTGTGCCTTTCGAAAAACTGCGGCCGGCCACGAGTTCCATACCGTAGGTCTCGAAATAATCAGCATCAACATTCATGCGGTAAATACTCGTCGTGACCTCCTCCCCTTTCGCATTCTCAGTAGTGGTCCAGCCGTTGCCAAGGCCTCCGACGACATTGGCATTGTGCCGTGTTACACTAAGGACATAAGGAGCTGAAAGCAGTGAATGGCGTATCGTTTCGTATTTCTTCTGGACCTCTGCCTCGCCATTGAAGTTCACCGCCACAACCGCGTCGCTTTTGTACCCCAGCTCTGTTTTCCTGATGAACTCCATCTGCTGATGAACAGTCAGAATCGATATCAGTAGCACTGTTGATATGGTGAACTGAAGAATGACAAGTGCCTTACGAGCGGTTTGTCCGCGCTCACTGTGTAAAAATCTTCCCTTCAGCGCCGCGACGGGCTGAAAGGATGAAAGGATAACGGATGGATAAAATCCGGAGAGTAACGTAATGGCAATCATGAAACCCGCTACTATTGAAACGTTTCGGAGATCCATCGCAAAATGATATGGCTGACCCATCCAGGTAGAGAACGAAGGAAGCACTAACTGCAGGATCAGGAGGGCAATGCTGACGGATATGGCCGCGATCACGAACGTCTCGAAAAAGAATTGTCGCATGAGTTGATTCCGGGTAGCGCCCGCAAGTTTTCTCAGCGAAATTTCTTTTGCGCGCTGAAGGGCCATGGCCGTCGTAAGGTTGATGTAGTTGATACAGGCGAGTAAGAGAATAAAAATAGCTACCGCAATAAAAACACGCACCGTCATAAGGCTCCCGTTGTTGGCTGAGTCATAGCGAAGGTTAGACTTCAGGTGAATATCCCTGACGGGTTGCATAAAATACTGGTACGACATGTCGTTGTCTTCCCATGCTTTTTTGGAAAACCGCGCAACAACATCGTTAACCATTTTCTCCACTTCATCCCGGTTGGCGGCATCATTGATCTGGACGTATGTGCCTGGCCATCCTCCTACCCACATATTGTCGAGGTCTTCTTTCCATGTCTCTAGTGCGTAAGTAAGAAGCCACTCATACGGAATTACAATGTCGAACTGGATGTGCGAATTAAGGGGTGGATCTGCGGCTACCGCGGAAATGGTCATCGGCTTGTCATCCATCATTACCATCTTATCAAGCGCTGCATCAACGCTTCCGAAATATTTGATTGCGGTTGATTCGGTCATCACCACCTCGTTGGGTGTCCGCAACACGCGATCAGCTTGTCCACGCAGCAAGGGGAATCCAAAAAAGCTGAAGAAGTTTGAGTCAACGGGTATCGCGCGTTGTTCGAAGTAAGTTTTGTCCTCATACCTGAATTTGAACTCGCCGCCGAATACCCGGCAAGAGCTGACGATCGCGGGAATATGTTTTGGCAAGTGCGCTCCTAACGCGACGCCGGAAGGCGCCTGGGAGAATGTTTCGCTCTCGCTTTTAAATGTGTTCCAGACGCGATACCTATTGTCAACATCAGGATGGAAAGAGTCGAAGGAAAATTCGCGATGTGCCCAGATCATGATGAGCAGACTTGTAGCGATTCCGATTGCGATTCCTGAAATATTCAGTGTGGCAGCCGTACGGTTCTTCGCCAGGTGACGCATCGCAGAGCTATAGATGGCTTTCAGCATAAGAATGACGTTAAGTTTCTTTTATGTACTATTTCGGAAAAAAAATCGGAAACTCAATCCCCCATTGGAGGGTACTCCATCTATGCAGGATGGTTACTTATTGCAGGACGAAAAAGTTGGCGAGCGATGAGGCGAAAGGCAACGAGAGGGGTGACGCGAGCCGTGGCGCAGATATCGGTGCCGATTAGCGTAAAAAAAAGAAGACCGGTTCGGCTGTTCACAACTTGATTATTCACGTTTGAACGGAATTGGTTTTTTGGAGCGTCAGAATTATTTAAACTTAAAAATTTATGGGTCATGAAAGCGGAAGGAGTTTACCTTTTTGCTAACCTATTTGGTTCAAAAGGCAGTATCGGAAAACAGGAAACAGCCCCGACACCTTATACCTTATACCTTATACCCTATGCCCCTATTTACCTCCAGGTACTGGTCAAGATTTTCGTGTGCAGCGGTAAATCCTTCCTGAAAGCCCATCTCGACAATTTGTTCCAAGGCTTCCTGAGAAGCGAACGTGATGCTAATTTCAACGATGGTACCATTGGTGGATGGTTTAAAGGATGTTCTCCAATGCATGTTCGGAAGGTCAGGATTTTCATTTCCGTTTTCATCACAGAATGCATCGATGACTTCAAGAGATTCCGGCGCTTTTATCTTCTTGTAGTTTGCTTTTGCCCAATGCCGTTCTCCCTCAGGTCCCTGCATACAATACAGCCAGGTGCCACCCTCCCTGAAGTCCATTTTTTTCGTTATGGCCTTCCACGGTTTGGGCGCCCACCACTGATCTAATATTTCACTGTCTGTCCATGCCTGCCAGACTTCTTCAACGGTACCCACAAACTCGCGTGAGATAAACATTTTTTTATTGGTGAGGTCTTTTTCGAAAATTGTTTTTATCATGGCTCAATTATTTTTTAGTTTTTCTATTCTTTAAGACTCTATCCAGTTGACTAAACCTGTCTTCCCACATCTGCTGGAAGGGTTTTAACCAGTCTGATACTTCTTTCATTTTTTTGGGATTGAAGTGATAATAAATTTCTCTTCCGCTCTGCTCCTGCTTGAGCAGTTCACATTCCATAAGAATTTTAATATGCTTTGACACCGCCTGCCTGCTGGAATCAAAATGTTCTGCAACGGCGTTGGGTGTCATGGCGTGTAATGCGATCAGGGTGAGTATCGCGCGTCGTGTCGGATCGGCAATAGCCTGAAATACGTCTCGTCTCATAGTCGGATGTTTATTTGCTACTAAACGGTTGCAAGTTAATACGCAATTGATCGGTTGCGCAAGTTTTTTCGTAAAAAAGTTTGAATAATTTTAGAATGGTCTCATTGCGTCTGAGAGCTGGCGGCCTTCCCCCTTCAAAACCGCCAAGGGTATAGGAGTATAAAGTTAACCGGGCATCAATTGCCTCCACCTCTAGGTGGTGGATCAAGAATGGATTTAATGAATGGGCTTTAGCCCAACTGGGTTGTGGGGTGGAGAGTAGCTCTCGTCCCGCCTTACTTCTCGGTCTATTGAAAGATTCGTTGACGCACTGTTCAGTTGCTCAACCACCAGAGGAGCATGAATGACGACCGGTTGACGTATGGTGAGGTGACCGTTTGAGCGAAAAATATCCACAGAGCGGAAACCGCAATAGCAGCACGCCCTTACTCACCACTCACCACTGACCACTCACGAAATTTCTATACATTTACTCTATAACCCCACAACAAATTATGCGTGACGCTATGCTTTTCATCCACTTCCTCGGGCTGATCCTGGGCATGGGGGCTGGCTTTGCGAGCCTTTTTATCAGTGGTTCAAATAAAAACCTGTCGAAGGAAGAACGGCCGAAGTTTATGCTCCGGCTGCGCGCCCTCGGCTACATGGGACTTACAGGCATCGCTCTGCTTATTATTTCCGGAGGATATCTCGCAACACCCTACTGGTCTGTTATTGAAACGATGCCGTTGTTCATCGCCAAGCTCATCCTGGTAGTCGTTCTACTTACGCTGGCATTGCTTATGGATCGCAAATGGAGAAAAGCAATAAAAAACGGAGGCGGAGCTGATCTTCAGGCGATACGCAAGCTTGGCAGACTCGCCCTTCCTGTGGGCATCCTGATCCTGCTGTTCGCTGTACTTCAATTTCATTAACGGTCAACAGTCTCAGTCCACTGACCACACTCCATCGAACAAAGCGAAACCGAAGTAGCCGCAGGTCCTCACTTCCATATAAGATGCCATCCAATCTCCGAAAGCGTGCTCCGAAGCCGCGGAGTCCCTGAGACAGGAGACTCCGCGGAGACAACTAATAACCTTGGCTGCAATGGAGCCTCATGTTATTAATTTATCAAATCCTTTCCCAAAGGTGGGGTCTCACAACTGACAATTATACTCCACCAACCGAACCACCTCCGTCTTCTGGCCCCCCATGTCGAGAATAAATTTGCTTATTTTTCCATCGGGTTCTTTCACGAACAGTAATTTCGCATTCAACTCCCTTACCGTGAATTCTTTCTCCGAGATCGGAAGGATCTCAAACCTGGGCTGGTTCGTGGCTTGAGCAAAAAGTTTGTCATTTTCTGTAGTGATGGCTATCGTCATGTTGTTGCCAAAGTCATATTTCCCCGAATACAATTTATATAGGCCTTTGTCTATGGAAACAATGGTCTCCTCTTTCAGTTTCGATACCTTAAGCTTGTTGCCGTTCTGCTCGAAATCTCCGTATTCAACTTCGCCACTTCCATTTTTAACGAACTTGACCTTTGCATTCACCACTTTCCAGAAGTACTCTCCTTCCCCGGAAGGAAAGATCGGGAACTTCTGTTGGCCCGTAAGTTGGGCGAAAAGGTTATTGCCTTCCGCACTGATGATCATAATCACACCGCTCTGAAAGTCATAACGTCCGGCATACTGGTTTATATCTTCTGAAACCGAAGCATTCACTGCCCGTGATTCCTGTTCGTCCATCTTTTCCCATAAAAGAAATTCGGCAATTCTATGACTGTTAATATTAACTTCAGTCGGTGTAATGTTTGTTAAAATCGCAACAGTAACGTTTTCTTCCGGATAGCGGGCCAGCTGCGAAATGAAGCCGTGTAGTCCTCCCCCATGCTCAATGATATCCTGGCCGCGGTATTCGCCAAGCGCCCATCCGTATCCATAGTTGGCGTTGTCGGGCTTTTTGCCATTGCTTAAAATTACCGGTGTTAACCCGGCTTTCAGACTCTGCTCCTGCAGGACCTTTCCATTGAAAAGAGCTTCATTCCATTTGTAAAGATCTTCGACTGTTGAATAGATCGCCCCTGCCGCACCGGCCCACGACATCTCCCAGTTCGTCGCAGGTTTGTACTGACCATTTTCCTTCGTATATCCCATGGCTTCATCCTGCAGATTCAATTTTGAACTGTGAACACCTGTGTTCGTCATGCCCAGCGGATCAAAAAATGTTTCCTTCAGATAATCACCATAGGGTTTGCCCGCAACTTTGCCGATAATATGACCGACAAGAAAAAATGCCGAATTGTTGTATAACCATTTCTCCCCCGGACTGAAATCATAAGGATCATTCTTAAAAAATGCGATCAGGTCCTCTTCGGTTATCGATGATGTGACCTTGCTAATAAACTCAGGTTTTGACGTGTAGCTATGGATCCCGGAAGTGTGCGTGAGAAGATGGTGGATGGTGATCTCACCTGCGCGCGGGAAGTCAGGAAGAAATTTCGAAAGCTTGTCAGTAACTGAAATTTTCCCCTCTTCCTGTAATTTTAAAATAGCGGCGCCCGTAAATTGTTTGGTGATCGAACCGATCCTGAATTTTGTATCGGGCCTGATGAGTTTCTTTTTTTCGATATCGGCATAACCGAATCCTTTTTTGTAGATCACTTTACCATCCTTTGAAACGAGAACAGCAATGCCCGAAGCTGCTTTTCCATCCAGGAAATTGTATAACCCATTGATCAGTTGATCTACAGGAGGCAAAGAAGTTTCACTAGCACCTTTCTCTACAAGCAACTGAACAACATCCGCACGGCCATTCAGGCGCGCGTTGCCCAATGCTGTTAATCCTACAGCATTTTTATGATCGAGGCTTGCACCGGATTCCAATAACATCTTTATCTGGTCGAGGTCGCCATTACCCGATGAGGTGATGAGTTGATCGGATAAACCTTCTTTGTTCAGCAGCCTGACAACAAATCCCCACCCCTGTTGGAGATCCTGGACTTTCAGCAGGATCTGGTTACTGCCGGGCTGAAGGGTGATTGGCACCAGGTCATTATCTTTAACCACGCCGCGTGGTATCCAGTTATCATGAATAAGTTTTCCATTGTGCCATATCCGGATACCATCGTCACTGCCAACGCCGAGAAACGTTTTTACTTTCTCATCCGATTTGATCTCCGCCAGCGCAAACGCTGCAACAAAGTCTGCTCCCGAATATTGCTTATCCAGGTCTATGATATCATTTGATGTTTTTACCAGCTCCCATGCATATTGTTTTCCCTTGAGTGTAATGGATGGAATAAGCTTATTCGTCACAACCGTTACAGGCGGAATCTCTTCTTTGAAAAAACTGATTTGAGTCTCGTCTGACGGATTCCCTTCGGTAGTTCCAACTTTTACAGGCCCCGCAACAAGCCATGCGGACATTTACTGTCCGCTCGTGGACAAGGTATAGGATGCTTCTCCATAACCCTTAACCGGTTTCGGTGACTTCTTCTTTTGTCCCCACAAAAGCATGGGCAATAGCAATAGTGCCAGCAAGATCAATTTGAAAGCGGATTTCGCTGATGAGGTTTTCTTTTGCATAAAGGTGGATGGTAAGATGGAAGGGATTTTATTTTAAGAACAACGCTGATTGGGAACAACGTACCGCAATTTAACAAATATTGATCCAATTAAGGAAGCTTGCTCAGACCAAGAGAACGTGCTTGATTTTGAATAAACTTGTCTCTTGCGCAATTGGGGCAATGCGTCCCTCACAGTTTAGGTAACTTCAGCTTTTGGCCATTCAGTTCGAAATTTCCATATTCAACTTCTCAGCTTTCACTTTTTACGAATTTGATCTTCGCATTCATGACTTTCCAGAAATATTCTCCTTGCCCGTAAGGATAGATGGGGAACCTTTGCTGCTCCGGATGTTGGGAGAAAAGAATATTATTCTCCGCCGTGATGATCAAAAACCGGTATCAAGTCCTCGAGGAGGGAATAGTACGGATCGTTTATAACGACTCTCCTGCCAATCTTTCAAATGTTACAGGCGATCCTGAAAAAATGAACAACAAAAAGTTTTGTACCGTAATGGCTACTGTTTCAACGGATGGGAATGTGATAAAGACACGTTTGTTTGATACGGATGCGATCGGGCACAGGATGCTGATCAGCAGTGTTGAATTTATCGGTGACGCAATCATGTTTACCGCTGTGTCTAAAAAAACTTTTCGTCAGGGTGTGGCGGAATTGAAACCGCTAAACTAAGGTCCGACGAGTCTATCGGGCACCATTCAAGTTGCTCGATCGCCGTGAACGGTGAATAGTGAATAGTGAATAGTGAATGGGGCGTAGGGCTGAGGGTGTTGCGCTTTTTTTTGAGCTTGCTTGTCTCACGGCTTCCCCCCTTAGAGCCCGTCATCCTGGGACAAACATCGGTTTTGGGCACCGATACCTATTGTAATGACATGGGCATCACGCAAAGAAGACTTGAAAGGTTGTTGGTGCATGGTTATCCTTTCTCTACTCATGAATTTGTCAGAGATCGTGATCCCTTAATATCAATGGTCATTGTCTAACGAGCATCGGTTTTTTTTGATACTTTTTGGAAATTATCTATGATTAAACGCGTAATGGATTTAATCACCAGTATGCGTGAGCAGGGCATGAGCTTGTCCTTGGTCTGGCATTGGCATGTGCGGACAGGGTCCAGCCCTGATCAGGTATACGGGGCCCAGCCGGCCCTAGAGGCGAACGTGAATATAGCGTTAAATGGTCGGGTGATACTTAACTTTAATTAAACAAACATTAATCTATCATCGGCAGCGGAGGTTTGTGCAAAGGCGTGTGGGAGCGAAGGACCCCCATACTACGCAGTGCGCAAAAAGCATAACAGAAAAGTGAAGCTATAGAATGGAGCCGGCTACAATAAGGTTTCAAAAATAAGATTACCCCTTCAAAGGGGAGAGGGCCAGCCCCAATCGTGTTGCGTCGGTTTGTGGGACATTCAGGGAGATCCAGGTAGTAAGATCGCTTGCTATATAACTTAAAACGCCGTTTCTGCGCCACTGGAGCGCTTTTTCAAGGACCTTGATGTTTTGGTGGAGAAGCATAGCCATGGTAAGCGCGATTTTGTTTTAATATATACGATTAGCCGCTATAAAGTAAACAGGATCAGGGCACCTTCTTGACAGAATCCACATCGCAATCCACCCTACTTCGTGAAAATAACCGGCCCATTTCCTTCAAAGGGATGTTCCTTTAACAACCTGTACATCGCTGCGCCGGCGAGAAGCGCGGAGCCGTAACCATGCGGCCCGGTACCAACAGGTCGCTGGTAATAAAAGGCGGGATCAAAGGCTATGGATGTTCCCGCCGAGGTGCCTTCAACCTGGCCCATGGCATTTACTTTTGTACTCACGGCATTCCATCCGAGCAACGCAGCCGCGCCATAAGAACGCAGATCAAGCCAACCTTTATTGATACCATGCGCGAGCACATAGGTGAACATAGCAGTCGCGGAGGTTTCAGCGAAGGAATCGTCGCGGTCCATCAACTGGTGCCAAAAGCCTGTTCCTGATTGAAGTTTAGCGAGACCATGGCAGTAGGCTTTGAACAGTTCCAACAAGGGTGTGCGTTGAGGATGATCCGCAGGAAGTACATCGAGCAATGAAGCGATGGCCATAATAGCCCAACCGTTAGCCCGCGCCCAATAAAAGGCAGGTTGAGGCTCCATACCCGCTACCCACCCGTGCATGCAAACCCCTTTTTCCCGGTCAAACAATCGCTCCGAAAACAGGAAAACCTGTCGCGTTGCTTCATTGTAATACTTTTTCTCTCCTGCCAACTTTCCTCTTTGCGCCAACGCAGGAATGCCCTGGTAGAGATCATCAACCCATACTGAATTTGGCAGGGGTCTGTTCCTTGCAAAAGTCCCATCCGGCAAACGATAAACCCCCGTCATGATAAACGAAATCGAGTGATCGATCTCCGGGCGCAGGTCCTTCGCCAGACCACTCCGCAAACCCTGGATCATTGCCGCGCACATCGACCCGGTGTCATCCAGCGAACCAGGATTTAAAAAGTGCTGAAGAGGATTGACTTCGGATGGAAATGCTTTTTGATAATCGCGAAAATATTTTGAGGCCCGGCCCAGGAATTCAAAACGATGTGAGACGTAATCAGTATACCTGAGATCACCGGTTGTTTCTCCAGCCAGCAGCATACTGGTATAAGCGAGCCCCCACTCGTGTGAGGTGATATTATATTCACTCTTCACCAGCGTCGCCTCTTTCAGGGGCCTGGTTAGATCCACAATCGGCTCACCTGTTACGCGGTTTACGATCCCGACCGGAGTCGCCCTATCAACATAGTCAAGCACGCGGTCCATCACATGCTTAACATCAGCCGGCGTGGTACGACCGTAAGGGATTTCATCCCGTGATGGCTGAACGAGATTTTGGCCGTTTGAAACTGACTGAAGTAGAAAAAGCAGAATGCAGAATTCGGATCGGGGAGTTTTCATAAATAGGGTATAGGGTATAAGGTATAAGGTATAAGGTATAAGGATAGGGTATAGGTTTTGACATGTTTGGGTTTTTAGTTTAATCAAATCGTGGCACGCAACTGAAATACAGTAAGTTACCGCTAACTAACAATGCCCTTTTTATTTCAGAGAGATGGAAAAACGGCGCATCTGGCGTTGTTATATTAATGTATAACTTCGCTTAGGTATTCATAAGATAGTGATTCATAAGATATTATTACCTGAAATATTTCGGGAGCAGCACCTCGCAAATATCTTTTATTGTTCGTGATCCTGCACCAATACCCTTCCCGTTATACCCTTTAGAGACGGTAAACTTCTCTTAATCTTTAAGACCTTTCAACTTTTGAAGACTCCTCACCTGAACGGTCAGTGTCTACGAACTCTCTTACCTCCGAAACCGCAGAGTCCCTGAGACAGGAGACTCTATACCCTTATTTCCTCCGTCCGGGGATGAACAATTAATCGCGGAATCGATCAAAGGTTGAGTATCATGCTGCTCAAATCTATGCGGGAAGGCGTATTCAGTCATGGCATCTTTTTGGCTACCTGCTGCGAACCAAACCTCTTTCCTATGCTAAGAAATTACCTGCTTACTGCCATCCGGAGTTTGATGAAGAACAAGGGTTTTTCACTGATCAATATTCTGGGCCTCGGGATCGGGATAGCATCCTTTGTCCTCATAGGAATGTATGTTTATCATGAACTGAGTTTCGACAAATACCACAAAAACGGTCACCGCATCTACCGCATTGTTGAAAATCTCCGCACGGAAAACGAGTTGTTATTTCAGTCGACCAGCTCGCCCCCGATGGGACCAATTCTTCTAAACCAGTACCCCGAAGTTGAAAATTATGTGCGGTTCACGGATGCCAGCTACCTGGTCAGGAAGGGCGACCTGTCAATTTATGAAGACAACTGTCTGCTCGCCGACTCGTCAGTGTTCGAGATCTTTACGTTTCCACTCCTTGCCGGGGATCCGAAAACTGCCCTGACCAAACCTCATTCGGTGGTGCTTACCCGGTCGATGGCAAAAAAGTATTTTGATAATAAAGATCCGGTAGGACAAACACTGACCCTCGATGACGAAGAGTACAAAGTCACCGGAGTGATGGCCGATGTTCCGCAAAACGCACATTTCCGTTTTGACATGCTGGTTCATTTAGCACCTGGAGCGTTAACAACAAGGAGAAGGAGTTGCGCGCGTGGTTCTGGAATGGTTTTCACACCTACCTCCTGTTAAGGGAAGGCGAGGGTCAGATTGAAAAACTGCGGGCGAAAATGCCGGAGTTCATCAAAAAGAATATTGAAAAGGGCGGGATGTACTACGAAGATCTTCCCCTCCAGCCGCTCTATTCCATTTACCTGGAAACACCCCGCGCGTGGGAGAATGGTAAACGCGGAAGTGTCAATAACATTTATACTTTATCCATCATTGCATTATTCATTCTGCTCATTGCCTGCTTCAACTATGTGAATCTGGCAACGGCCAGGGCATCGCGCAGGTTAAAAGAGGTTGGTTTGCGCAAAGTGTTGGGCGCGCAAAGAAGGGCACTGATCTTTCAGTTCCTCGGAGAATCCCTTCTGGTGAGCCTCATGTCAACGCTGCTCGGTGTATATATTGCCAACCTTGCGTTGCCTTCATTTAATCTGTTGGTGGAGAGCCAGCTCGGCTTTGATCTGATTGCACCGTTTTATCTGTGGCCTGGATTTGCCGCCGTCGTAGTGATATTGGGTTTCTTTTCAGGAGCCTACCCTGCTCTGGTCATTTCAGGATTTCATCCCTTGCAGATATTCCGGCAATCCCCACAATCAATCTTCGGGCACAATGGGCTTAGGAAGATACTCGTATCTCTTCAGTTCGTGATATCCATTACACTAATAGCCGGAACGTTGCTCGTCTTTGACCAACTCGCATTGGTGCGGAATAAAGATCTCGGATTTGATAAGAACGCAACTGTACTCATTAGCTACAATGGAAACAGCTACGTAAGAGACCACCTCGAATCAATCAAGGATGAACTGCGAAAACAACCCGGTGTTCTTTCTGTAACCGCCTCTGCTTCCGTGCCAGGAGAATCCACGAACAACCTGTATGCATCCATTGAAATGGAGGATGGGAAATTGTCACCGACGAACATCAACACAAATTTTGTTGACGACGATTTCTTTCCGGCCTATGACATTGAGGTAATTGAAGGCAGGAATTTTGTGAAGGATTCCCGCGCCGACGACACCACCGCGTTCGTCATTAATGAGACAGCTGTCAAGGATTTTGGTTGGAAACCTGAGCAGGCTATTGGTAAAAAAGTAAGTCAGGGCAGAAAAAACGGCTACATCATCGGTGTTGTCAAGGACTTTCACTACCGCTCGCTGCACCACAAGGTTGAGCCGCTCATATTACAGAACAATATCTATGCGTATTCAAAGCTCTCTTTAAAAATTCAGCAGACGGATATTTTAGCGACGGTTAAGAAGATTGAAGACAGCTGGAAGCAGCTTTCCAATAATCTGCCGTTCCGGTATGCTTTTCTGGATGAGGATTACGATCGCCTTTATAAAGCTGATGCGCAGTTGGGAAAGGTGGCCAGTATTTTCAGCGGACTGGCGATCCTCGTGGGTTGCCTTGGACTTTTAGGGTTGACTTCCTTTTCAGTGGAGCGCAGGGTAAAAGAAATCGGTATTCGAAAGGTCTTAGGCGCGAGCATCAGCCATGTTATTTTCATCATTTCAAAGGAGTTCATGATCCTCATATTATTTTCCTTCATCATTTCTATTCCGCTGACGTATCTTCTGATCCAGAAGTGGCTGGAAAATTTTACAGAGAAGATCGCCATAAATCCTGCCAGTTTTTTTGTCGCAGGATTTTCCGTGTTTGTGATTGCCTGGTCCACGATGAGTTATCTGTCATTCAAGGCTGCGGTGTCCAATCCGACCAAGGCACTGCGAAACGAGTGAGGTCCACAGTCGACGGTCCAAGGCCATGCCGGTTGCTTCTATAGACTATCGCCCATGGGACTGAACCGCGTAGCTTTCGAAACCTTACGATTCAGAGCAGTGCTTAGTTGCGACGTTTTGAAAAGGGCAAATTAAGCTAATTTGGCGCTTTTTGTACTTGTCTTTTTTGGCTCGTTTCTTGCTTTTTCTGTGGAGCTAACTAATACTCATATGAAAACAATTGGAATGTTGTCGGTGGTAGTGGTGCTGTCCGGATGGATGACATCCTATGCCCAGGTCAACGATCCGGAAGTTCCAGGCGATCATTTCAGCCTGGAAGGAGCACTTGAACTTTTCAAGAAGTCTTCTTCACCTGAAGAATTTGAAAAAATGCTTAACTCCCGCGATTCAAAGGTGAACAACCTCGACCTTGACGGAGATGGATATATCGATTACATCAGAGTACACGACAAGTACGAGGGAAATGTCCATGCTTTTATTATTCAGGCCGTGGTCTCCGAAAGAGAAAATCAGGATGTCGCGGTTATCGAGCTGGAAAAATTAGCGAACGGCAAAGCTGTGTTGCAGATCATTGGTGATGCGGATATCTATGGTATCGAAACGATCATTGAACCTACACAGGAAGTTCGCACTTACGCGGGTACTACTTCGAACCGCACAGTAGTCAATGTTTGGTCGTGGCCATCAGTTCAATACGTTTACGCGCCATACTACGATGGATGGAGTTCTCCCTGGGGATGGTATCATCGTCCGGTGTGGTACCATAGGTGGAGGCCAATTGCATACGTTCACTACTATCCGATCTGGCGTCCTTACCGCCATTACTATTCGGTTTGCCACAGCCACAGAGTGGTTTACGCGCACAGCATCTACCGTCCTTACAGATCGACTTCGGTGGTTGTCCGCGACAGACATCACTCACAGATTGACCGTTACAGATCAGCGCGCCGTGACGATGACCGGAACGGACGCACGAGAGATGATGATAGACGAGCTTATACTCAAAATGACAGGCCATCAACGAGAGACACGAATGTGAGGCAACGTGACAATTCCGATCTCAATAGAAGATCTTCGATCCAGCGCGAGGAGATTTCCTCCCCTGATCGTTCCGCCACAAGGCAGAGAAGTGTGCCCGCTGATATCCGGAGGACTTCACCGAATCTGAAAAGAGAGGAAGCGCCTGCAAGAAGGTCTGTTACAGTTCCCAACAACGATGAAAGACGTCAACAAGTCATATCTCCTGCGACGGCAACCAGAACCAGATCGACAGAGAATAATGAAGTAAAGCAGCCGGCTTACATTCAGCGGAATTCAAGTGAACTGAGAAGAGAAGAAGCTCCGAGCCGAAGATCAGTTACAGTTCCTAGTAGCCGGGAAACCCGCCAGCAGGCGCCCGCTCCTGCTGTGAACAGAAATAGATCAGAAAGTCCTCAGGTGCAGCATTCGGGTGGCGGTAATAACAACCGCGAGATCCGTCAGCAACTTGCAAGGTCTTCCGCGGGTGACAGAAGAGCATCAGAAAGTCCGAGTGTACAACAGCGACAATCCAATCCATCGGGTGGTTCAAGATCCGCCGAAAATAGAAGAGGGAGACAATAGTCTCCCTTTTTATTCTATCTCGATAACGACATTACCGGCTTTGAATCCTTCTTCGACGTAGCGATGCGCTTCTGGTAGTTGCTGCAGCGAATATCGTTTGTCGATTACCGGTTTAACCTTTCGGGATTCGATCATTTCTTTGATGAATACAAGATCTGCAGACTTATACGCGGCGAATTCAAAGATCGCTTTTTTCTTGCTTGTCATCGAAGTCCAGAGTCCCCGCAGCATGCCTGAAACTTCCGGATTTCCCAGCACATAGCGACCCTGTTGTGTAAGAGATCTGACGCTACGCGAATATGGAGTTTTACCAGCCACATCAATAATTACATCATAAGTCTTTCCGTTTCCTGTAAAATCCTCTTGCTTGAAATCAATGACATGGGCGGCGCCGAGCGCGCGCAGCATGGGTAATTTAATTTTGCTGTCCACGCACGTTACCAGTGCCCCAGCTGACAGGGCGAATTGCAACGCATAAGTGCCGATGCTTCCGCCCGCCCCACTGATCAACACGCTTTCTCCCGTTTGGATATTGGCCTTCCTTGTAAAATGTAATGCATTAACTCCACCTGTAGGGATGGTTGCAGCTTCGGCATAACTCATTTTACTCGGATTGAAGCTCGTAAGGTTACTTTCAGGCAAACAAATAAATTGAGCATAAGCACCAAGACGCATTGTAGTGTACGCAAATATGTGATCACCCTTTTTAAACCGCGTTACTTTTCCGCCTGCGGTTTCTACCTCCCCTGCCAGTTCCTGACCGAATATTCCATTTTTCGGTTTAGTTATACCCAGATAAAGCCTCAACGGAAGCCAAAATAGAACAGGAATATCGAACCTCCGAATTTCGCAATCCCCAGCAGTGACCGTCGCCGCATGGATCTTTATCAACACCTCATTGTCTTTTGGAACAGGTTTGGAAACTTCCTGAAGTTGCATGACATCCGGTGATCCGTATTGAGTGCAGACTATGGCTTTCATTTGGTAGTTGGTGCTTGGTTCCCGATAGCTAATGGGATCGCTTTAGCCTTTGCTTTACCCAACGAAACCCTCAGGTGGGCTGTGGGGGCTGAAGCGCAGTATTGCCATTACGCAGCCAAAGGCCAATAGCCATTCACTACACTCCAACCATCTTTCAATCCTTTAATCCATCAATCCCGGTCAAACTCCACATAGGTAAAACATTCCGGCACATGCGAGTCCCAAACGCCGTGGGAGCTCCAGGCCCAGCCACCGGAATCTTTGGAAGGAGGAGCATCTTTGTAAGTATTGAATCGGGAAAAATCCATCCGCCATACATCGCCGTCTTCGGGTGGCAATGACCGTCCGTCGCCTTTGGCAAGGATCTCCAATCCCGACCATGGCAGTGCAAGCTCTACAGTCCATCCTTTGTCGACATCGCTGTCATCGTTCAGGGTACCATCGATATAGACTGCTTTCTGAAGTCCGGGATAATCCCAGCTCCAGAATCCGATCCTGCGGCCTCTCGGATGTGACCGGTACCCAACACCGTTGAAGGGTCGTGCTCCTGGTTTGCTGCGATCGAATTCCGGCATCGCGCTATAACCATTTCGTTCGAACGCTTCTTCCCAAAAAAACAGAACCTCGTAAATGGTGCCATAGGAATTGACCTCGAATTCGTAGTACCAATCGCGCCCTGCAATGAACAGCTCTGCATCGTTGTCGCGATAGATGGGTGCATCGCGCTTCGTGAGAGTGGCGCGAACTTTTGGTTCCTCAATCCAGTATCCGACATAAAGGTATTTATCGTCCCACAACACCGCTGCACGCGTGTCAAGATGTGTTTGGGTGCCATGCACAAGATCGACGAATCTTTCCGAGCGCGGCGCCGCCTTCCACTCGTCTTCCACGAGCTTTCCATCGATGGTTGGAGCTTTTGCGACGCGGTGCGACTTGTATCGCGGTATGTTCTCGTCGCGACAGGGAAAGGACTGGACTGCAGGAGCGTAACTGTCGGTCCTTACCGAGGGAAATTTATAGGAGTCAGCACCAATGCAGAAAAGTAAAATGACGGGAAGAAGGATTCTCTCAATCATTCCGGAAATTGTTAGCCTGTAACTCCCTGGCCTCGCGAAGGATATTTTTCTTCAACCGGCGTTCATGACCTTGCATCTGATCGAACTCCTCCAGCAAAATGGCAAGCAGGTCTTTTGCAGATTCCTTTTTTTCGCCTTTTATTAAAAATTTACAATACTCCAACCGCTGGAAATAATTTGTAAACGACCTGTCCATATCAGCAAAAATACTCTCGGCGCGCTCTGCCTGGCCCGTCTGAGACACTGCCCACGCATAGGCTACTCTTTCATTGGAATATTTAAAGGATTTGTCAGATTCAAGATTGTCTCCGTATTTAACCGCGCTGTCATAATCACCATTCATGAAATGAGCATTCAACAATTTCATTTGTACGGAGGGATCCTCTGACATGAAACCTTGCAGGCAACCTGAATACAATGTAATTGCATCCTGGTAACGGCCATTTTCGACATAGGCGTCAGCAAGATTTGTTTTGTTTTTAAGGTTGTCACTGAAGTGGAATGCTTTCTCCAACTGCTCTAACCTGTAATTGCTGATCACGGCTTCTTTTACATTCTCTGTCAGTGTATCAATGGTAGTTCTGTTGTTGAAGTTATGCAACAGGTAAATAAGACATCCTATCAAAGGAAAAAACACGATCAGCCAATACCAGCGTTGCTCTGCATTATTGCGGTATGCATGATAAACACAAAATGCCTGAAGCAGAAATATAGGAGTGTAAAGTCCGTACATAAGGTAGGTTTAAGAAGGACAAATTAATGAATTTTTTCGGTTATTGGTTTTTGGTTTTTGGTTATTGGTAGCTACCAACAACCAACAACCAACAATCAACTACTAAAAACCAATAACAAAATAACTATTTCCCTATCCTCCACTCATTATCGAAAAAACCAGCTGCTTTAATCCCTTCTGCCCCCGATCTCAGCATTTCCAATGAAAAGATCATGTAATCCGGAAAACCACTGCCTGCGGCAAAGTATTGATTCGCGTCGGTGGCTTGCAGGCCCGGTAATCCGGTGCCGGCGATCACTGCGATGGAAGCAGTATTACTGTCGTCACGCGGCCAGGTAAAATATGCCGCGAGATCATTTCCCTCAAAAATGCGTGAGCCCGCCGTTATACGATCTCTGGTCACCTGGATGGGACACGACTTTAATAATTTATTCCATGCTGAATTCGTGGTTGAATTTCCATAAAGAATAATACTCCTGTCCTTGTACATTGCCGGGTCAAAAGCGTTGTCGGCGATGATGTCTACCGCACCGTTAGCCCTGTAGTACCATACTTCAGCATCATACCGCGCTTTGTTATACGCCCACTGATCTTCTTTTTCATTGCCCGCAGTTCCGTAAACGAATATCATATTATGGTTGAAGGCTTCTTTGAAAGTGCCAGACCGCTGTCCATTCTTGTGGCGCGGATCTGGTTTCTTATCAACCTTCCATGGTGCTGAGTTCGAAAGGTAAACTTCACGGTCATCGTTAATTACATAATGGATGTTTACTGAATCGACGGAAATGATGATCGTGTCACCCTGATCAAAAGGTTGCAGTTCCAGCTTTAACATCGCCACGTTTTCCGTTGTCCCCGTAATCTTCCGCGCTTTTTTATCTCTCACTAAGTGGATTTTGCTGAACTCAAGTGCTTGTTGCTGGCGGATGACAGAAGCCCAGCGATGCCTGGAAGAAATACCAGGGTTAGCGGTGACGAATTCAATTACATCTGCGGTACTGTCCTGCTTTAGAGTATGCAATCGGAGGAAGTCGAATAAAGGAGGCCAGTCCACACTTTCATTACCAAACCAGTGACTGCCTCCTGGATATTCATAGTAGCCGAAATCCGGATGAAATTCCCCGAGGACCTTGCGCATCTCACGTGCATAATTAACAGACACCGTTCTGTCATCGTCTCCATGGAAGATATAAACACCATGGTCCTTATAATTCCGGGCAAGCGCGATTACATTACTAGCGTTGCTGGCGCGCAGCAAAATTTTTTCTGCATCAGACTGCGCGTGCTCCGGTATCTTTCCATCTGCCGAACCATATCCGGTCAGCGTGGGATAGCCGGCGCATGGTGCAATGGCGGCCCATTTGTCCGGGTAGGTTGCTCCGAGGTACCAGGTACCATG
>JBBDXJ010000122.1:0-5396 GCA_040902445.1 Cyclobacteriaceae bacterium
CCATACGCATACAGGCCCGCCTTCAAATCAATGAAATCTTTGAAGAGCCCAACCCGGAGATATTTTCTACTTTCATTAACCGATTTGTTGAACTGCAGCATTTGATCTAAGGACTCGTCTGTTAACATGGTTTTATCAACAAATAAGGCTTTCAAAAAAATATCAGGGACTTTTGTGAAGTCTGATGCTTGTGAAAAGCAATCTAATGGTAAAAGTATGATGAATACAAAGTGACGCAATAAATTTCTCATGCAGCAAAGGTAAGAAGCACTAAGAGTTTGCTTTAGCACGAATCATTCAAATAATGGCATTAATCTGACTTTCGAAATACCTTTTCCGAGTTTAATCATTCGTATTCAACCGGCTCATCTATCGAACCTCTGGAATTCATGTTCACGATCCGTTAGTTAAAACCAAACATAAATCTTTTATAAGCCAATTGTTTTTTGAAGTCCTCGTACAGATATGTTAGCGCGAAATCGATCAGTGATTCTTTGCTTCATCGGCAAAAAACTCCAGAAGCAGTGGGATGACTTCGTGACCTTCGAGCTTATAGATAAAATCACCATTTTTTTGATTGAAGCGCGCCAGGAGTTCGTAAAACTGTTCTTCTGAAAGTCCATACTCTTCCATGAGCTTGTCCTTGATCTCCGGACCATTGACCATATGAATGTAATCTCTCGCCTTGTCGTTCTCCACTTCTACTTGCCTTAGCCTTTGCTTCGCACGCGCTGCTTTCTTGAACCCCGAGCCCGGCATCTTCAATACATAACCTGGTCCGAATGTCTGGATTCCCTGGAACCCGGGCATCTCTGTGAAAGGTCTGTTAAAAGTAGGGTTCTGCCATGGACTTACCGGCGGCGGAGTAGGTAACCATGATGGTTTATGATCTTTAATCTCCACCTCGTCAAGCATCCGCGTTTCTTCTTTCATAAAGATCAACACCAGTCTATTCACGGCTTCAGCCGGAAGCATCCTGGTTTGATAGCCCACTCTCGAGAAGACGATCGTGTCTTTTTCTCCGGCTTTGAGTTCGAATGAACCGCGGAGATCAGACACCGTACCCGGCCCTGTGTTCTTGATGGTGATGTTGACGTACGGGAGCGAATACATTGAAGTAGTATCCAGTACCATTCCACGTAGCATGATCTGCGCAATAGCCGAATCGTTTATCAAAATCATGAATAGCAAGACCGCAGCATACCTGGGCAAAGCTTTTCCAATCACCCTGAAAAGCGGTTGCCCAGGGAATTCCAATGTATAGCGCGACTCTAAGTTCGGAGGATTGACGGCCACCGAAATAAGATGCACAGTTTGTAGAAAAAGTTTCAACTACTTTCAGATCTTCATACAAATAAAAAAATTGCATCAGGGACCCATCTCAATCGTCTGACCATTTGCAAGCGCAACCTTCAGGATGTCTGCCACCGGTCACTTCACCTCTATGAACACAGGATTTGAATAAAACCACAGATCCGTCCACGGATCTTCTCCAGTATGGTCAATCTTTGGTTCAAGTTCATTTGTATTCGTCCCACGCACGCGCAGATAACCGCTGTGGTGGACACCTTCGAGTGTGTACGTCATCGTCAGGTATCCGTCTTCTTCCTTCCAGTCGTCGGGAGTGAAGCGCTTCACCACACGCGTCGACAAATTAACGTCCAGCGTCCGGACCAACGATGGCCCGGTGATGTCGCCGGCGATCAAGTCTACGCGTGCCAGCTGTCGGTGGTCACCATGGTGATTCGGATATTCCGGGGCGCGCACCTTAATGGTCACCTCTACATCGGCGCTATCGTATGCCGGTAATGTACCGCCTATTGGCGCACTTGCCTTTTCGGTTGCTGCGGTGACATACAATTCGGAGATCAGGTCGCCCGTAGTGACGAACACACGACCCTCGCGTATGCCGTCGAGAATGTCGTCGTAAGTTTTCTCCGCGTAAACGTATGTTTTCGAGTACTCACCCGGCCAGAAGTCGTTGCCTCCGTCGCGCCAGTTCACGTGCGAGTCCGATGTAGCCGTCACCCACCATCTCCGTCCCTCGCCGAGCATCGAATCCCAGAAGCCACCGAGGATAGCCGTCATCTTGTCGAAGCCACCCAGCGTAAAGTTGTTATAGGGACGCACCGCCGTCGAATCAATGGACCCATCGACGTTCAGCGTGGATGCCTGATGCCCAGGTGCGCCCTCCATGCCGACAGCAACATTCGGCGCGGTGTCATTCCAGTTCCGAAGCTCCTCCGGATGTTTGTCTTCATAATCGCCGATCGCGTTGATGCCCCGCGAAGGATGGTTCGCGATCAGGATCGGCGGCCTTCTGATGTCTTGCATATAATTCAACGCTTCCAACATGAACTCCTCCCGGTCACGCTTCTTATCCCGCGGAAACACTTCCCTTGAGGCAAAACGCCGCTCAATTGCGTACAGCGTTCTATGCTCGTGCTTCGAATGCGGAATAATCAAACTCGTGTGCCCGGCCGCGGGCGCGTCAAATTCCATTCCGTGGAATTGAATAAGGTCCGGCACCGCCTTGCGCGACTGCACTAATTCCGGATAAGCATGCTCGAGATTTATTTTGGAATGATTTGGCCCACCATGATCCGTCGACACCATCCACGAAAGTCCATACTCCTTTGCCTTCTTCGCGTTTACCGGAATGGCATACGGTTCACTATTCGAAGCTCGGTGTCGGCGGATCCGTAGACGTATCGTAATTCGCACTGAAATGACTGTGTATGTGGTGATCACCGGCAAGCCACTTGCGCTCGCTCAACTCCGCTTTCGGCTTCGACTGTGCAACTGAAATAGTGCCGCCGTTGCAAATGTATAATGCGAACACGCAGGCAAAGACTGCAGCTCTTGTAAGTAGTTTTTTTTCCATAGCGTGTTAGAGTTAGATAAAACGTTGAGGAACTTCATTCCCCTTGTTCGAAGATAGTCGTTTATTTACATTGTCAAATTGGTTTTGGATAAGGCTCACAGTGTATTGTTCAGCGACATCCATGCTAACCTGCCGGCGCTGGAAGCGTGCTTCAGAAGTATAGACCAGCAAAAGCCCGATTGTCTATTCCTTGGTGATCTGGTAGGATACAACATCTGGCCCAATGAAGTAATCAATGAAATCAGACAACGGAATATTCCCAATATTGCCGGTAATTATGCGTGCCGGATCAATACTTAACAGATCCGCCTAAAAAGAGAAATTTTAGAACAATCAATCCGCAACTGTTTATTGAGTTTCTAAATGAAATGGGTACTATCCCCAATTCATGACACAAGTCATCAATAATTAAAATGCTTAGGTGACGAAAGTCACAAACTAACTGACAAATGTATCGTAATATTACGATACGCTTCAGCAAATCAAAAAAGACAAAAAAAAGCAAAATGAAACACATTAAAATACTCGGAACCGGATGCGCAAAGTGCAAACAAACAGAAGTCATTGTAAGAGATGCAATCTCTCAACTTGGCATAGAGGCCACAGTAGAAAAGGTAGAGGATATTCAGAAAATAATGGAGTACGATGTGCTCACCACTCCAGTACTTGCTATTGACGAACAGATTAAAGTGAAAGGCAGAGTGCCTCTTGCCGAAGAAGTAAAAACCTTATTACGATAACGTTTGTAGTTCTTGTTGCGATGCTCCCAATAGTGGTGGCAGTCCTTGTTGTTAAAAACAAATAGATATGTTCGACTGGCTTCAAGATATTTCCGACTGGTTAGTCTACTCGGTCTTAAATATTTCTCCAAAAAGTCATTTCGGAGGTGCGTTGAATTTTTTTGTTTACGACACCATTAAGATTTTAATCCTGCTGTTCCTCATTACCTTTTTGATGGGGATTGTGAATTCGTATTTCCCGATCGATCGAATCAGGAATTTTCTCTCTCGCAAAAAACTTTACGGAGGTGAGTATCTAATGGCATCAACTTTTGGAGCGGTTACTCCATTCTGTTCGTGTTCTTCTGTGCCTTTATTTATCGGCTTTGTTAAGGGAGGAATTCCGCTTGGGGTAACGTTTGCATTTCTGGTAACATCGCCTTTAGTAAACGAAGTTGCTATCGCCATATTCCTTGGAATGTTTGGTCTGAAGGCAACACTGGTTTATGTAACCAGTGGAATACTCTTAGGGGTTGTTAGCGGTATTGTTCTTAGCAAGATGAACTTAGAACCCTTGCTCACCGATTGGGTTCGCAACGTATGGAAACAGGCAAAAGCTGAACAAGAAGCTTTTGAATCGGAAAGAACAACTTTCATTCAACGCATACCCTTGATTATCAAGGAAGCCTTTGGTATCGTAAAAAGTGTTTTCGTTTATGTACTCATAGGTATTGCCATTGGTGCGGCCATGCATGGTTTTGTACCGGAAGGTTTTTTTGAACAATACATTGGTAAAGATACATGGTATGCTGTTCCACTGGCTGTTCTTTTGGGCGTGCCCATGTATGCCAATGCAGCCGGTATTATTCCGGTCATTCAGGTGTTTGTGGCAAAAGGAATTCCGATCGGAACGTCTATCGCCTTTATGATGGCCGTTGTCGGCTTGTCCATTCCGGAAGCAACGCTGCTAAAGAAAGTGATGACTATTAAGCTGGTGCTTATCTTCTTTGGTGTAGTAACAGTTTGTATTATGATCTCGGGTTACGTTTTTAATGCAATTCTATAAGTTATGAGCACTACTCAATTGTATCTTCAAACCTGGACTGAGGCTCGCACCCGCTTCACCAATCTGTTGAAAGAAATCAAAGAGGAAGACCTGAAGAAAAAACTCATCAACACTAAAAACAGTGCAGGCTTTCTCATCCGCCACATAGCCGATGTTGAATTGCTATTTGCTAAAAATGTATTTGGCGCAACGGATGTAAAAATCCAGGCTAAAACCGTGATTGCCCAGCATGATACCGGAGAATGGGCAAATCTTTCTGAACTGCTGGCCTACCAACAAGAGGCACACGATCAACTAAAGTCTATTCTTGAAACGCAAACCGATAGCGATTGGAGTCAGACGGTGACTACAAAAGAATTTGGAACAAAGACCAAGGCAGAGGCTATCGGCAGAATTATCTCGCATACGGCATATCATTCAGGACAGTTGGCACTCACACGGAAATACGGATAGAATAAATTTCTAAATGCCTGGTATTATGAAACACGATTACTCGCATCCTACGACAGAAACCCGACCCCCGGCATCGTAAAAAAGAGAGCGGTTTACGTACAAGATAAGGTAACTCTGATAAATGATGCTTTTAGGTTCTCAACAGATCAGATCGTGTCATCAGATCCGATCAATCGGTGACTGGCATTTTCAACCAAGACAAACTGACGAACGTCAATAACCGGAATGATGATAGTCATAACTGTTTTCAATGAAGATGGATAGATTTGATTAT
>JBBDXJ010000123.1:0-5361 GCA_040902445.1 Cyclobacteriaceae bacterium
TACCAAGATAGTAAAATTATTGTAATGTTGCTAAATTAAGTTGTCGCAACACTAGAGCTTAAAAATGAAGCGTCGTGAAGTGCTAAGCCCGATCATATCCGGAACTGTCCACCGTGAGTGGAAGAAATTAAGAAACAAAATTGATATCCAACACTATATCCCACAATTGCATAAACATTTTGTTGTGCCCCTGTGGAATATTGTCCGCGTCTTATTTATAAATTCAATTTTATCCACTCAAAGGCGTCCTTCAAATATTCTTTTGGTAAGAAATGACCAGATTCGTAAAGGATTAATTTCTTTTTATTTGATTTAATCAGTCGTTCAAATTCTTTCACCGAAGTCTCGGAAACCAGTTCATCTTTATTTCCAGAAAGTACCAGTACTGGAATGTCTGGAATTCTTGGTGCAAAATTCAATGGATAGATTGGAGGCGAAATTTCTTTTACAAATGGAATTACGGAGCACATTACTGCGATCTTAATTTGCGGAATTTGGGTACATAGATAACTCGTCATTGCACCACCCAGTGAATAACCCATGATTCCAATTCTTGAACGGTCTATTTCTTTTCTTGTAAAGATATAGTCTATGCCTTGATGGTAATCCTTTGTACTCTGTAGCCAGATGTCACTCAATTTATAAGTTAGCTTCTCTTCAAACCAAATTCTTCTTATTGAAATAAATTCATTGTCAATTGCTCGTTCACCATGAGCCTCGGCGTCCAACGCCATGATTGCAATTCCAGAGGTTAACAGATTGTTAACAAATGAAAGTCCCCTTACAAAACTGTCTTCTGACCACCAGTCATCTTTAGCTCCAGCCCCTGCATGGAGCAAAACCATGCAGGGATAATTCAGCTTGTCCAGTTTAGGAATGGCTAAATAGCCAGTAACAAGCTTTCCCTTTGTATTTCTGAAAATAAACTTTTCCAACTTATAGGCTCCCTCATCTGTGGTTTCAATAATTCTTGTATCAATAGCCACTGTCTTGTCGTACTTGAAAAATTCTTGTACTGCATTAAATGCTTCATCGCCCAAAGGCTTAGGTATCGACTGATCTTCATTTGTCTGTTGTGAAAAGGCATAGCTGCTGATCGCTGTCAACAGTATGAATGATGTCCTGATTTTATCCATAGTCGTGCGTCTGTCCAATAATGCTGCAAATCAATTTAAGAATTAAAGGTTAATAATTAAATACCGTTTGGATCCTGTCCTTCAGCCAAACAACGCAACAATTGTGATAACCCGCCAGAAGCCATCCCGATAGCTTTCGGGAGCCAAAAGCCAACATATAATTTTCTCTTAGCGACGGGCTTTTCTGTTATAAGCCCTGATGATTTCCTCCGTGTCCTTGAATCTAAGTTCCTTATTCCTGACACGTGACAGCAGCTCCTTGTCACCCGCGATCACAAATTCAATGGACTCGATAAACTTTGACTTTTCGTTCCTTATCCCGTAAAGCTGCCCGTCCGGAAGTTTCACAATGTAGGATTTATAAAAGGATCTCATGTGAGTAGGTGGTGCTGTCGGATTTGTTGGATTGCCTCGATTTGGCAGGTACTGATAAGAATCCCTGTAGTACGGGAACTCCGCCTGATAAAGTTTTAACCTGCCCTTGCTTACGATCACCTTTGCTTCAAGATTTTCAGCGACATAATCATCACCAACAAAAGGATAAAAATCAGGCAACAACGCGAACGTATCTTTTTTAAAAGCATAATACTTCAAGTCATCCACGTAAAAAGTCCGGGGTTTGAGATTTTTATCACGCGTTATCAGGATCGTCCTCCTGTTGCTCTCCGAAGAAAGGTGCATGTATCCTTCAAACAGGGAATCCTCGTGTGTTATTATGAATCCGTCAAACTTCTGGGCGCTACAGAATGTTCCCACAAGAAGTGCGATAATGAGGAATGAAAACTTCATTCAGGTCTTTATTATGAATTTTGCATATATGAATCAACTCACACCCGACCCCGGCTCAACATCTTTCTCCGGCAGAACCAGTCTCAGCTTTCCGTCCTTATCCTCCGCCATCAGGATCATGTCCTGCTATTCTATGCACATCATCTTGCGGAGCGCAAGGTTGGCAACGAACGTAACTTGTTTGCTCACGATTTCCCTGGCTGTGTAATGCTGTGAAATACTACTTGGAGGATGATACCCTAGCTCTTCCGATGAATGGCCTTAAATCCGGAGTTTTTTAATTTTTCAGTGATGTATTTTTGGAATTCCTGGAGCGACATACCCTGAGTCTCGTCACTTATCCTGTCGCGAACGTCTCTCATCATCTTCACCGCGTCAAAAGTCTTCTTTTTGTTCTTAGTCTCCATAACTCACTAATTCATGTGGCGTACGTATTTCTATTGCCGGATATCCGAGTTTTAAATTTACGGAATTATATCCTCTTATTCTATCAAGGTTTACAATGTGTTTAAAGTTCCAGCTTGTTAAAACATCGACACGGTTTATAGTCGCTAATGCGATATGCCTGCAATCTTCAAGGCTTGACAATCCCACAACTTTCTCACTTATATATCGCTCAGCAAGGTTCATGGTTTCTTCAGTCAATTCTATTCTTTCAAACCTATCCCACGGATAAGCGACTAATAATTCACTTACATGTTTTGGGGCGTGGATTAATTCCAATTCCAGTAGATCTGAAAATAACGAAACGCACTTCACCGTTCTCAAGCCTTTTAAAAAGGCGTTTTGTGGCATCTTTAAATTCATCATCAAAGAAGCCCCCTACTATGGAAGTGTCAATATATATTCGTTGCAACATTACTTACCTGGGTAGTCCCTTTAGAAAGCGATCATGAATTGAAGGTATGAATTCTACCAACGCAATAAAATCCAATCAACTCACACCCGACCCCGGCTCCACATCCTTCTCCGGTAAAACCAGTCTCAGCTTTCCGTCTTTATCCTCGGCCATGAGGATCATGCCCTGCGATTCGATGCCCATCATCTTGCGGGGCGCAAGGTTGGCAACGAACGTAACTTGTTTTCCCACCATCTCCTCAGGCGTGTAATGCTGCGCGATACCACTGAGGATGGTGCGCGTATCAAGCCCGCTGTTCACAGTTAGCTTCAATAACTTGTCGGACTTCGGCATCCTCTCGGCCGCAACCACTTTGCCGATGCGGATATCCAGCTTCGCGAAATCATCGAAGACGATCTCGGATTTTAGAGGTTTGATGACCCCTGAGGCCCCTAAATCCCCTGAAGGGGACTTTGAGTTCGCTGAGGCGGACGTGACTTCCGTTGAAGGAGCGAGACGCGCAATTTGTTTTTCGATGTCGGCATCTTCGATATTGCGGTACAATAACTCGGCGGGGTTCAACTGGTGCTGTTCCTTCACGGTGTGCACGAGCTCGCCTTTGCGCCAGAATATTTTCCAGTCGTTGTGATACTGTCCGCTGTTGAGTTGTTTTAAGATATTACCCGCCGCGTCGGGAAGGAATGGCTCGATGGCGATCCCGATGTTTCCAACTACGGTGAGAGCATAGTTCAAAATACAACCCACGGCCTCCATGTCGTCCTTGGCGAGCTTCCACGGCTCAGTGTCTGCGAGAAACTTGTTCCCGATACGCGGGAGGTTCATCATGTGAAACTGCGCTTCCCGGAAACGGAAATGTTCCAGTGAATCGATCATCTCTTTCACCGACTTGTTCAGATCCTCGTGCGCCTGGTTGTACAACGCCAGCACGCGCTTGCGTTTGTCGTTCGTGCCTGGCAACTCATGCTCGGAGGGAACCTTGCCCTCGAAATACCTCCACGTGAGCGCCACCACCCGGTTCACAAAATTTCCCAGGATGGCCACCAGCTCACTGTTGACCTTCAGCTGATAATCCTTCCAGGTGAAATCCGAATCTTTCGTCTCCGGAGAAATGGAAGTGAGCACGTAGCGCAATTCATCCCGGCGGTTGGGAAACTCCTCCAGGTATTCGTGCAGCCACACGGCATGGTTGCGCGAAGTGGAGAGCTTATCCCCTTCCAGGTTGAGGAACTCATTAGCCGGCACGTTGTCCGGGAACACAAAGTCGCCGTGCGCTTTTAGCATGGCGGGAAAAATGATGCAATGAAATACAATGTTGTCCTTGCCGATAAAATGGATCAGCCGTGTGTCAGGATCCTTCCAGTACTTCTCCCAATCGGTTTGCTTCAGTTCTTTCGTGGCGGAAATGTAGCCGATGGGTGCATCGAACCACACGTACAATACTTTTCCCTTCGCGTCGGGTATGGGTACCGGTATACCCCAGTCCAGGTCGCGGGTGATGGAGCGCGGCTGCAATCCCTGGTCGATCCAGGATTTACACTGACCGTATACATTGGTCTTCCAATCATCCTTGTGGCCTTCGATCACCCATTCTCTTAACCAGTTTTCAAACTTGTCCAGGGGGAAATACCAGTGCCTGGTCGGCCTGAGCACGGGAGTGTTTCCCGACACAGTAGAGCGGGGGTTGATCAGCTGTTTCGGACTGAGGCTCGTGCCGCATTTTTCGCACTGGTCGCCGTAGGCGTTGGGGTTGCCGCAGTTCGGACAGGTACCGATGATATAGCGGTCCGCCAGAAACATCCCCTCCTGCTCGTCGTAATACTGATCGGAGGTTTCTTCGATCAATAAATTTTTCTTATTGACTGTGGTAAAGAAATCCTGCGCGGTCTTATAATGAACGTCGTTGGATGTACGCGAGTAGATATCGAACGAGATACCAAAATCCTGAAAGGCTTTTTTCATCAGCTCATGGTACTTGTCGACAAAAGCCTTGGGTGAAAGTCCTTCTTTCTTGGCGCCGATGGTGATGGCCACGCCGTGTTCATCCGAACCGCAAACGTAAACGACGTCCTCACCTTTGAGGCGCAAATACCGCACGTAGGTATCCGCCGGCAAATAAGCCCCGGCGATGTGGCCGATGTGCAGGGGGCCGTTGGCGTACGGCAACGCCGAGGTGACGGTGTAGCGTTTGAATTTTTTCATATCGAACTAACGCTGCAAAGATGCTAATGGAATGGAAGTAAAAAAATACAAACGAGGAAATGCAGGTTTAAAGGCAGGTTAAAATTCAGGTTAAAAGACAGGGTTATATGGCATCGTTTCGTATGCAGCATCAGGCTATGGTCAATTTTTGCCGGAATTGCCGGATTGTGCCGAAAATGGTCACTGACTAGTCGCATGTACGGAGCAAGCACGGAGATGGTACGGAGCAGGTGCGGGTCGGGTACGATGCGAGTGCGAACTGGATCTGGTTTTCCTGTAGGGGGGTTAGGGTTTTAGTAGGCTGAAAGGTCTTGGAAGTCTGAAAAGGTTGAAAGGTTGAGTCCACTCCGAAAACCCGAAAAAATATATAAATAATTG
>JBBDXJ010000124.1:0-34143 GCA_040902445.1 Cyclobacteriaceae bacterium
CGATACAAAGCTGTCAAAGTACTATGTTGCATAATTAAATTGTAGCATCACTAGTATACTCGTAACTGCATACAAACATTAGGCACAATTTTAACAAGCGATGAAAGACATATTGGTCGTAGCAACCGTTATTGTAACAACACGTCAGCCTGGCCATTCACCCATTGATATTGTGACATCGGAAAAAAATTAAGGGATTGTTGGAAAGTAATACAAGACTTGAAAACCGAACTCCGCCCTTTTTGGAATAGGCTATTCAACTTTGATTGGCTTTTCGGCCTCGTGCTTATTCTTTCTATCTGTACCACCAGATTTATTCTGACTTTAAACGCCAACAAAACTGCAAATTACAGTCTGATTGGAATGATAATGATCATATCCGCTATCATCCCGTTTATCTTCCTTACCCGGTATGGCAGGCAGCAGATCGGAATAGTAAAACCAACCCGCTACAGGTGGATCGTCTATTCATTCATCATCGGCGTGCTGATCAGTACAACAATATTTGCCCTGGGATATATTTTGTATTCCAACACCTACAATAACTGGTATGTGTACATCGGACAATCATGCAGCATCCCTCCCGGGTTAAGCGAACAGGACAAACTTGTCTATTTTTTGATCTTTGCAGTTAACGGAATGACGTTTAGTCCTATAGGTGAGGAGTTGTTTTTTCGCGGTATAGTCCATTCGAGTTTTGCAAAGAACTTAGGGGATACAAAAGCTTCCATGGTCGATGGTTCGGCCTTTGCCCTTACGCACCTTGCTCATTTTGGAATCGTCTATATCTCCGGCGTGTGGGAATTTTTATTCATCCCTTCAATACTATGGGTGCTGGCGATGTTTCTGACGAGTATAATTTTCTTTCAATGCAGGCGCCGAACAGGTTCTATCCTGGGGGCGATTATCTGCCACGCCGGTTTTAACCTGGCAATGATATACTTCATTTTTTATCATTTGTAAATTAAACATTGCTGTTCAAAACGTTTTTGTTTTTGATAAGAAATCTTCGTTCCAGATCCCTTTAATGGAATATAATTCATCCCATTTTCTACCTCCATTGCTTTTGTTTAATAAAGATCGTGGAGTACCCTTTGATATCAGCACTTGCCAACCTTATTACCTTAGTAACCGGAATGTTCTGCCTAACCCAACCTTATTACATTATTCGGGAATGCAGGAACTTTGAGAAATATGTAAACTTCAGAGAGTACCTTTGTATTAAAAGTTATACGCATTCACTGTCTTATGCTTTAAATTCACTTGTGCAATAATAAGCTAATAAGGTCGATGTGATTTTTAGTCCAGGTATTACGAAGGTAATAAGTCGCGCTGTGATAAGTCCGTGAGATGGGGGATTTTGAATAGCTAAATATAAAGTTAGGAAATGAAACATCTCGAAGTTTCCCAGCAGGTAACTGCCGTAGCGCCCTTTTGTAGTGGGATTATGGTAAGACCCCTGCCCGGCAAGGATTAGTCACCCACCGGAAGCGAGTCTTGCGTAGTCAGTAGAAATGCTGGCACGAAGCGTAGACAGTGACTACTAAAGGTATGTATTGAGCCGCGAAATCTTAGTTTGAGTTGTCGCAAGCCTTAACTCTCTTATTAGTTTGGGCCACGTCAAGCCAACGCTTGGAAGTCGACTGAGTTGGTGAGATTCGACCGGGGTCCTAGACCATATCAAAGGTAGATTGGGGAAGCACGGAAACACAGGAGAGCCTACCGCCTCCCACGAAAATCGGTTAATACGGATTGACCGCACCGCAATAATCCGAGTAGACAGGGTACATATCGCCACCTTGTACTGCGCGAAGAAAAGGCGATATCGCAGGGTATCTAACTCCGAGGGAAACCGAAGGAGCAGAGAGGGGCAAGGCAGTCTTAGCATCTTCATAGTACTGCTCGAAGGGTGGTGAATCAGCTCTATGAGAACCACTTAGTAAGGAAGGGAGATGCCTGTTTAACGGAGCTGCATTTTAGAAACATTAAACTCAACTCAATGCAAGAAGCAAAGGGACGTACCCGAGACAAGAGTAAGATGTCAACTGTTGAAATGCAGATAGCGGAAAGGTCACGGAAATTTCCGGATGAAGCCTTAACGAATCTGAATCAGTTCATTGATGAAGAACTACTAAGTGAATGTTTTCAGCTGCTCAACAAGCGAAGTGCCAGTGGAGTAGATGGACAAACCTGGAAGGACTACAATGAAAATCAGAAAGAAAGAATTGCTCAACTGATGGTTGCATTCAAAACGGGCACATACCGTGCCCCTCATATCCGCAGGGTATACATACCTAAAGGAGACGGGAAGGAACGGCCGTTGGGAATACCCACCATTGGGGACAAGCTATTGCAGACGGCAGTCAGTAAAGTTCTGAGCCCCATATATGAGCAAGAATTCTTGGACAGTTCGTATGGTTTTAGACCGGGAAAATCGCAACATCAGGCACTACAGGAATTGTTCAATCAGGTAAGTTTTAAAGGGAAGCGTTACATTATAGACGCCGATATGCAAAACTACTTTGGGAGCATTGACCATCAGTGTTTGCGCGAGTTCCTAGACCGGAAGATAAAGGATGGAGTGGTAAGGAAGATGATAGATAAGTGGCTCAAGGCAGGGATATTAGAGGAAGGTCAAGTGGCCTATCCAACGGAAGGTACGCCGCAAGGCGGCACGATCTCACCGCTATTGAGTAACATTTATCTACATTATGTTTTGGATGAATGGTTCACGCAAGAAATCCAGCCGAGGCTGCGAGGACAAAGTTTCATCATACGTTTTGCGGATGATTTTCTGTTAGGATTTACTAATGAAGATGACGCACTACGAGTGATGCAGGTGCTACCGAAACGGATGGCTAAGTACGGGTTAAGTCTGCACCCTGAAAAGACCAAGCTCATTAAACTAGATGAGGCATCAGACAAAGAGAACCAAACGTTCGATTTTCTAGGATTCACTCACTACATGGGTCGAAGTTTTAAAGGGAAACGTATTCTGAAACGCCAAACGAGCCACAAGAAATTTCGTGCATCTATACAACGAATCACGCAGTGGATTAAAGCCAATCGGCAGGGTCAATTGGAGGGCCTCGTCGCAGAACTCAATCGCAAACTTAGAGGTCATTATGAGTACTATGGCATCACCTTCAACAGCATGCAGCTAAACCGTTATTATAATAAGGTGCAATTCCTTCTCTACAAATGGACAAACCGTTGTGGGGGCAAGCGCCTTACGTGGGAAGCTTTTAAACTGCGAACAAAGGTATGGTGTCCCCTCTTGCGACCAAAAATCTATCACGGCTATCTTTTAGCGAAACCGAAAACAGAGGAACCGTATGCGGGAAAGCCGCTCGTACGGGTCTGTGGGGGGGCGGGTAGGTAACGAACCGCCCTACCCGGAGTTTAAGATCCAGTGTATCTAAAATCTTCCTCAGCCAAAGTTTTTAATATGTCATTAAAAAATATTTTTATTTTGGATAGATGTGACTTTGATACCTATTATATTCGGCTCTCCTGACGTGGGGGTTCTCGTTTTATAGCCCACACAAACTATGAGAATGATCTGTCTCTTTTTAGCGCTTGGTTTATCAGCATGTAATGTGAAGGACACTGGCACGGGTAGTGATTCGGATTCTCTGGAAAGCAGAGTTGACTCAGTTTCGGGAGTGAACGATGAGAATAAAGACAATCCTTTACCTCCAGTTAAGAGTTACTCCAATGTACGATTTAAAGATGTTACAGTCGAGAAGGTTGGACCCAACAGATTTACCATTGAAGGAAAAGGTCAGATATTCGAAGCCAGTTTTAGCTGGGTGGTGGAGGATGGCCACGAAGAATTGCAACAAGGTTTTCAAATGACCGATGCCGGGGCTCCTGAATGGGGTAAATTCAAGTTCACCATTGAAGCGCAGAAAAAGCGTACAAATTCAACGCTCACGTTGATATTGTTTGAATCGAGCCCAAAAGACGGAAGCCGGCAGCATGAATTGCCCATTGTGCTGGAGTAGGGGATACAATTAGTCAGATCTTCCATTCAACGACAAGGAGGCATTTGATTTCTTCCGTCTTTTTGAAAACGAAGTTTATTCTAAAATTCAAACCGGGTAATCCTATTCCTCCTCAACGTGTCTGTGGGATTGGCCGGAAAACTTCTGAATGTTTAAAGGAAAACTTTAATAAATGCATATTCTTTAACATGCATTGGAGATGATATGGAAAAAATGAAAGCAGTTGTATATAACAAAAAAGGGTTACCTGACAAGCTAATTTATGGTGAAGTTGAAAAGCCCAGACCAAACGACAACGAAGTATTGATAAAAATACTTGCGGTATCGGCAAATGCGGCGGATTACCGTTCGATGAGAATGGGAATCATACCAAAGAGCAGGATTTTTGGAGCCGATATAGCAGGCCGGGTGGAATCGATCGGCAAAAATATCCGGCTGTTTAGGCCTGGGGATGAAGTAATCGGAGAACTTTCTAATTGTGGATTTGGCGGTTTCGCCGAATACGCTGTGGCTCCTGAAAAAGCATTGATACCAAAACCGGTAAAGATATTATTTGAAGAAGCAGCTGCCTTACCTTTGGCAGGAATAACAGCTCTGCAGGCGTTGCGTGACAAAGGCAACATTCAAAAAGGGCAAGAGGTTTTGATCGTAGGTAGCGGCGGCGGCGTGGGAACCTTTGCCGTCCAGCTGGGCAAATATTTCGGTGCGGTAGTAACAGCAGTGTGCAGCACGAAAAATGTCGAGCAATCGAGTTCTCTGGGCGCGGATTATGTTATTGATTACACAAAAGAGGATTTCACCAAAAGCAATAAGTGTTACGACCTCATTTTAGCTGTCAACGGGAACCATCCTCTTTCCGCATACAAGCGAATCTTAAATCCAAACGGCATATATGTCATGGTCGGCGGTGCTTTGCTGCAGATCTTAAAGTCTCTTTTATTGGGCAGGCTGATGTCGTTTGGCTCGAAAAAAATGCGTTCTCTTTCAGCGAAGTCAAACCAGAAGGATCTGGCGTTTATCGTAAAGCTCGCAGAGGATGGCAAGATCAAGCCAGTTATTGACAGGCGTTATTCGTTTGACAAGACCGCCGATGCCATGCGGTATGCAGGAGAAGGACACGCAAGGGGGAAAGTGGTCATGAATGTGGAATGAAAATGAAAAATTGAAAGTAAAATTACTTTTAGAAAACGAGACCGAAAAACACTTAAGGGATAAAAATGGCCATACAGCTCCGGCCTATGCCAACAACCATTTGTGATCGATTAAAAGTCAGCGAGGAAACAAAGAAACGGTTACGAAACCTTTAAGTTAAACATTAAATATGTTTTGCAGATTGACGATATCCGCGTTATTATCGATGACCACAATTACGTGCTCGGACAATAACGACATTTTTAAACACGAAAATTTTGTTGGACGCTGGGTTATCACTTACGTGGATCAGGACGGAAACATTATGTCTGAATGGAATGGAGTCCATTTAACCTTTGAACAAACCACGAGTAACAGCGGACACTACTCCATGACTGACACAAAATATGATTCCATCTGGAGTCAAAGCGGAGCGTGGAGAAAATCGGATCGTAAAAGTGAACTACTCCTTGACGATACACTATCCGTTTCCTTTCACGCGGACGATGCAACATTAATAATCCAAAAATATTTGCCATGGACCGGACAACCGGCGTGTAACGATGGAATATGTACACCCATCGTAACCGGAAATTGGGAATTTAGATTTGAAAGGGATAATAAGTAAAGCAAGTCTGTTCACCTACCACCCTACCAGAACTCAGGGGTTCAAGACAAATAACCAGCTAAGAACGGAAAACTCATTGAGTAATTCCTTATCTTCAGAAATCAGATAACCCCATTCCCGATGAAAAAGAACAGAATAATTTTTGCCATCACTTGTCTTCTGGTAAGTGGAAATCTTTTTCTCACTTGTAAATCCCCAGACAGTAACGAACTAACTGAAGCCGACAAGCAACACTTCACCGATCTTACGGCCAAGGCCCAGGATGATTGGAATCGCGGTGACCGTGAAGCATTCGTTAACAGATTCTCCGCTGATGCGATTTTCATGGCACCTAATATGGAATCAGTTATTGGGAAGGAGGCCATTCGTACTTTTGCGAATGCTTTTCCAGTGGTACAAGTTGAATTTAATATTGTTGAAATTATGGGTAGTGGTGAATTCGCTTATGTGCGCGGAACATTTGTGGTCACAGACTCGGCAGATGCTGTGTTAGATAAAGGTAAATTTGCAAACCTCTGGAAGAAATCTTCCGATAACCCATGGCAGATAACCCGCGATATATATAACTCTGATTTGCCGGTAACGGTTGCCCGCGCAGAAGTCACGCCGACAAAGTAAAACGCAGGAAATAAATAAAACTAAGGATGCAATAACCGATAATCAATTAGTTGATTTAAGGAACCAGATTTTGACCAATTACGATAAAATCGGAACGGGTCTGGAATATTGCAGGAATATTGATATTTTACTTCAAGCCATTCCAAATATAAGTTCGATACTTCAAGACCCTATCAGTTTATCAAGTTTGACAAATATCATTGAGACCTTTATTATTATTGATGATGTAAAAAATAACATACCCACAGAAACTGCTCATACATAGTGCTGGTTTCAACTGGGAGTTCGAACTTTTAATTTGAGAGAGACAATTAGCATTTCAAAAGTAATGAGCTGAAGGCAAGAAAATGAAAGGAAAGAATAGATTAATTATTTTTATTTGGACTGTAATATCGTTTCTGATAGATCTTTTAACTGCAATGCAATTCGAGCAATTAGGCTCTCTAAAAGTGATTCTATTAGTAGGCTTTGAAACACTAATTTGCTGGATAGCTTATCAAATGCTCATTGGGAGAAAGTGGGCGCTCATTACAATAACAATCTATTACGGCCTGCGCGCAATAAATATCTACACCGAGGATTTCGCCTTTTATTCGAAGTCGGGGCTGAATATTGAACTTCGAATTGCCGAATTCGTTGGTTTAAACTTATTCACTTTAATGTTTTTTATTTTACTAGTATGGGAATGTAGTAGGAGCAAAAAGTTGTTGGTGTCCAATAGTGTAGTAAAAGATTAATTAGTGAAGATCAGGATTGAATTGTATTTCCGCTAAATTGAAAATAATCAAACCCGCACAGCCATGAATTACAAATCCCTGATTCATTACCTCACTATTTATTTTTTATTGGTTGGTATCACAGCCCATGCTCAGGAACCACCAGCCCCCAACGGTAAATTCGCAACCATCAATGGCTTGAAAATTTACTATGAAGAATCAGGCCAGGGGAGAATGCCTTTAATTTTCCTTCATGGCTTTTCCGGAAGCGCCACGCTTTGGAAGGATTTTCTTCCGGGATATCAAAAAAATTTCCGGGTTATCGCGGTGGATCTGCCGGGGCACGCGCGTTCAGATTATATGGACACCACAAGGGTATACCTGCACAAGCAGGCCGCAACGTATATGCTGGGGCTGATCGATTACTTAAAGCTGGATTCCGTTTACATCATGGGAGCCAGCTCCGGGGGATTCATTACAATGTATATGGCAACCCTTAGGCCCGAGGTGGCAAAAAGGATCATTATTGTCGGAGGCCAGGTCTACTACTCAAAACAAACCCGGGAGATCATCACAAACTGCTGTGGCGATCCACCCGCGGCAAATGCCATTGCCAGGCATGGAAAGGAGAAAGCGGTTCTGCTTCGGAAACAATTCTACAATTTCAGGCAACTCTACAATGACCCATCTTTTACGTCTGACGTGCTGGCCACCGTAAAAGCAAAAGCATTGATCATTCACGGCGATAATGACCAGATCGCGCCGGTGTTCAATGCGTGGGAGATGTACAATAACATTCCAAACGCACATTTATGGGTGGTTCCGAACGGTGGACATTCACCTCCGGTTGATCCGATCAATCAAGCCGACTTTATCAGAAGGACGATCGAATTTTTAAACGGCAATTGGGATAAGAAGTGATGTTTGTGAGGAAGGATTGGGGGTTGCGCTGCCGTCGGGAGCTAAAAAGTTTAGGTCCAGGTCGGAGTTTTACCATTTCGAATTGTATTTATCTGAAGTTATAAGACATATATATACTCATGGCCGGGATAAAACGCATTTACCTTTGGACGCTACTTATGTGTCTGCTCTCCTGTGACAGACCGGAATGTACAAATACCAATGACATTTTTGATACGTTTGACCCGCATGCAAAAGAATACAGGGACGAGCTTGCAAACCAATTGCAAACAATGGCCGTAAAAGATCTAACCTACTGGTTTGATCGATATGAATTATATAGCAATAGAGAATATATTGTAGTTCATGTTCAGGGAGATGAGTTATGCGCGAAGGCAATGGTCGTTGTAGAGCACTGGGAAGGACTGGAGGGAATAAGAAAAACTAAAGGACAGGGGTACAGGGGCGCTCAATTAAAAGGTTTTGAAATGGGAACCCGGAAAACGTCGAGGGGCATTGAATTCATATTTAATGATATCAATCATATAATAGATTAGATGAAACGACTCCTGACCTTGCTCGCTGTGATTGTACCGTGCGTTGCCTTTAGTCAATTCGGGGTGAACTTTCACCAGTCTAATTTACCTTTCATTGGCCTGAACTATGAAATAATAAATCGGCTGAGACCTGAATTGAGAATCGGGACGGATGTTTTTTTAGAGCAGGGGACGGTGGAAGGATCCGGTCAGTCCAGGAACCATCATTTCAATTTTGGTTAGACTGGTTTATTTTGTTGGCTTTCCGTTACTGACCTGGCTCTATGTAAGGAAATTAAATTCGAAAGAAAAAGATCCGGCGCCCCGTGACTTGCAAGGTTTAAGTTAGAAAGTAAGAAAGGTTGTCTATAACCTGCAATTAAGAAGGGACTGACCCGCTATTGGGTTAAATAATGCCCATTCGTTCAATTTATCTTTTAGGGTAATATCTCGTAATTGGTATTTTCTTGCAGGCACAAGATTTGGGTTGTTTAGATCGACTTGACCATGCCCGAGGGGGAAATAGTCCAATAAACAATCTTATGATAAAATTAAAGGGAAAAATTATTCTGGTTGACGATGAGAGTTATGAAAAAGAACTTTTGGAAGCGGCCTTAAAAAAGAGAGACTGGGATAGTGACGTGGAATATTTTGATGATGCAAATGACGCGCTTGAGCATCTGAAACAAAATACGGATGAAATATTCTTAGTAATTTCAGACATGAATATGCCTGGAATGAATGGACTGGAATTTAAAAAAGCCATAGATAAAGATCTGGGACTAAGGGGAAAATCAATACCATTTATTTTTGCAACCACTGCTCCGGTAAAACCAGAAATAACTGAAGCATATGAGTATCGTGTACAGGGTTATTTCAGAAAACCAAACACAACAGAGGAGCAAGCAGATATGCTTGACATAATTATTAAGTATTGGATAATCAGCATTCATCCTAACAAGGATATCGATGTTGCCGCGGCCAGTCAAACAATTGCCAAAAGGACAATAACATGATTTGGGTATTTCCTGGTCACCTGGCGAAGCTTAATGAAGAAAAAAGCATTTGTCTTCATCAACGTCCTCGGCATGGGTCTGGCGGTTGGCTTGTGAATCGCCGCATATCTGAACGTGAGCTTTCGGGACGAGTGGGATGCAGGACAACAAAACAGAAGAAGATTGAGTTAGCTCGAGTCAGGAACAAATAATGAATGGAAATGAATGTGCTACACTCACCATTCGTACCTCGTACCTCGTACTTTCAACTCTCACCACCGATCCAGTCCCAGCAGCTTTCTTCCAAGATCCGATAATACCGCAGGACCATATTTTGTTTGCTCCCAGCGCCGCGGGTCGCCGGGAAAAGCGTATCCCTCCGGCGCTCTTCTTTCTTTCCAGGATGAAATTCTCCACTGACGCAAGGGCTCGTTATCTTCCTCGGCAGGCATCATGGAAATATATTGGGCAAGACGCACTTTATTCTCACTCATGTTTGGCCGGATACCGTGGGGCTGCAAGCTGTTAAAGATCAGCAGGTCGCCGATGTTCATTTTTACCTTTACAATTTCAAAACCGGTTATATCCGGCTGAAAGTGATTTCGATCTTCAGGCTGCGTCAGCTTCCAGGTATCATAGGTTTTGAAGAGTTCAGGAACACACTGAAACCCTCCCATGTTCTCATCGTCCTGGTCAGCCAGCGCCAGCACCCCCTGGACGTTTTGTGGTTTGCTTTCCGGATCGTAATCCCAGTGAATGAATCCCTTGTACTCGAAACCCGGACGCATGGGAAAATTTAAATTCGCCCTGTCGATCGTCACCCATAATTTTTCCGTGCCCCAGATGTCGCTGAATACTTCATGTACTTTGGGAAACTGGCGGTTGTCCCATAAATATTGATGATTGTAAACTTCGACCATGCCGGTGTTGGTCAACTCTTTCATTTGCATTTCCGCCCGCGGTGCAGTGTACCATGTAGCCGGGTCGTTGGGATCTTTTTCTTCAAATTCCCAGAGGAAATCCGCCAGTCGTTGCACCTGGTCTTTCGGTACGACGTTTTTGATGACGATATATCCGTTGGTTATCCAGAATTGCCACTGCTCTTCAGTCAGTACCCGGAGAGGTTTGTCATTGCTCCGGTCATTAAGCCTGATTTTGCTCGTCTTGGCCGTGGAAGGATTGCCGGGAATGTCCTTGTGGGTTTCGGCGGGTGCCATAGTAGGCGCCATCGTCTGCTGTTTCATAGGCATCATTTAGTAATGGAATATACCAAATTTATCATTGTGAAACGTTACTTTATTTGATAAAGGAGCCCTCCACGCTTTAGCAATCATTATTGACTTAAAAATTTTTCCATAACTTAAGGTCCATTGTTGAGCTATGGAAAATAAACTAAGTCACAGGATACACGTCCCGATTTATCGGCCAATTTTAGTTCTGGGATTTTCAATGCTGCTATTGTGTTGTTCCCAAACCGAAGAGGACATAACTAACCTTACCACAGGCGAACTCAATGAGATCAGATCGGCTGTCATCAACCGGTTTAACGCAATGATCAAATACGCTGAAGCCGGGGAGCTTGAGAATATATTGAGTCACTTCGACGCATCGGGAAACGGAAGTCATATCGACGGCGGAACACGGTATGCCACCTTTCAGGACATGGTTGATAGTTTCCGCGCGAACTGGAAAATAAAAAATCAGGACTATGGTATCCCGGATACGAAGATGTTTGTGCTGTCGCCGATATTTGTGACCGTCACTTCAACATCCATTATTAATACCACCAGCAGGGAGGGTATTGTCTACAAGCCGCGACCATGGTCGGTTACCACACTGTGGATGCTAAAAGACGGGGAGTGGAAAATCCATTCTTTCCATCAGTTTACTGCAGATCCTGTTCCGGTTGAAGAGAAGAAGGAGGAAGGAAAATGAAAAGTGCGGGCTTTATTACATTGATCATTATCCTGGTTTTCTGTGATGGGCAGCATACCAATTACAAACCTGAAAACCTCCAAAAGGTATCCGACGAAACCCGGATCTCCTGGGCTGCCAAAAGATCGCCAATCGATCTGGAGAACGCAATCATAAAGGATACACTTGGCAATCCGGTCTCGAAAGAGGACGTACAAAATATTGACCACAACATTTTTTTTGGAGATCTCTATGCAGACAGGAATGGAAATATCGTCGAGATTGTCAAAAGGAAACAAACCGAAGCCGACCGCGATCTGCTGAAAAAGATATAGGCCGCATTTGACGAATGTGAAGAGATGTCGTTGATAGAGGTTAATTGCGATGAGGTAAAAGGTCTCCTTGAAAAGATACTGGACATTGATCAACGTAACAGGACTGAAGATACCCAGATCAATTACGATATCGACCGCGATAATCAGATCAAGGTCATCAGCATTATTGAAAAATGTGGATGGCCCACAAAAGAAAAGGTGGGAGAAAAAGGAATGGAATCCGTTTTTCTTGTGATACAGCACGCGTCAAAAAAGATCCGCGCTACCTATTTTCCACTTATTAAACAGAGTGCAGAGAAAGGTGATCTGAAGTTGGGGGCCGTGGCTCTGATGGAGGACAGAATGCTAATGGAAAACGGACAGAAACAAAAATACGGTTCACAACTGGTGAGAACAGGTGATGGTCCGTTGACTTTGTATCCAATAGAAGATCCGGAGAATATAAATAAAAGACGCGCAGCCATGGGACTCGGGTCCATTGAAGAGTATCTGAAACATTTTGGACTGGAATACGCGCCTTAAGATATTTTTCATTTGCGCCGCAAGGTGGATACTTTTTTATGACTGAGCTTGAAACAAAAAGATTAAGACTCCGGGAGATCAGACCTTCTGATTTTGACGACCTTTTTCGAATGAACAGCGACCCTGTCATCATGAAGTATGTTGGTGATGGATCCGTTCGCACACATGAACAAGTGATGAAAGAATTGGATGTGCTTATATCCCATCCCGTGCGAAAACCGGGGTTGGGTATCATGGCCGCAGAGCTGAAGGATTCCCACGTGTTTGTCGGCGCAAGTGGTCTGGCGTATTATGACAATACCCCGGAAATAGAGATCGGCTACAGGTTTTTAAAAGAACACTGGAATAAAGGATATGCCACAGAAGCTTCCATGGCCCTGTTGCGATATGGATTTGAAACCCTGGGCTTGAAGAAAATAGTGGCCTCCGCCTTCGTGGACAACTCCGGCTCAACACGAGTAATGGAAAAGATCGGCATGCGCTATATCGATAACCGACTTCACTATGGCCGTATGCAGGCGTATTATGAAATTGAAAGAAAGGATTTTAAGTCCAACACTGGTTCTAATTTGTAGCAGGTTATTGCGCTTCCAACCACAACGATGGATTTTGTGTCTTATAATAACAAGAGTTGAATACAATTAACGTTTTCAAGGATGTGAGAAAAGATCACGAAAGAGATCAGCTAAGCCAATAGCTCCGGAGCGAGCTTCCTGTTTGTAGAAAAAGATTGTAGCTAAAGTACCTGGCTCCGGAGGAGCCTCCTGAAACCTGGTGAAGTGGCCTGCATGTATTCAAGTTATGAATTTAAAAGAAACTGCATTTAAACCAGAACACAATAATGCGCTGCCTGAAATTAATGAAGAATATCATCAAAACCATGACTCCGATCTTAGTACTGGTATTTATTCATGGCTGTGAAGGAGAGAAGATACTGAAGGGAACTCCGGAGTGTATTGAAATGAAAATAGACTGGATATCACGGCAAACCGTCTGGAACCCTCCCGCGAAAGTGTACAGTTACCCGTATGAAGGTAAAACAGTTTTCTATTTTACCGCAAGGTGCTGCGATTTCTACAGCGAGTTATACGATAAAGATTGTAACCTGATCTGCGCTCCCGATGGCGGATTCAGCGGTTCAGGTGACGGAAAATGTCCCGATTTTTTTGCCAACCGCACGAATGAACTGCTGATCTGGGAGGATGAGCGAAAATAGTGAGTGGTCAGTTGTCAGTTGTGAGTCGCTCCTGCTGCTTTTCGTTTTTCTTTTCACCGCGTTGTTGGTGTTACATCCTTCGTGAATCGTAAAGTCGTGAATTGTGAGTGGTCAGTTGTGAGTGGTCAGTTGTGAGTAAGGTGTGCGGCTCAAATTTTAGCCACAAAGGCACTAAGCCACAAAATTGTTTTTATTTCGGCTATGTGCTCATCTCCCGGAATTTGAGAAAGGTCGATGAGCAGCACCCTTTACTCACAACTCACAACTGACCACTCACCCATTATACAAGCTCATCGTCTTTTCCGCGCCCGTCGTACAAAAGGACAGGATCATCTCGTTTGCCTTCTCCATCAGGGGGGGTAATAATTTAAATTCCTCTTGCGTAAAATTACTGAGCACGTAGTCCACCTGCTGTCCTCTCCCGTATTCGCTCCCTATACCAAAGCGCAGCCTGGAATAAGCCTGGTCACCCAGAGTTTCTTCAATATGTTTCAAACCGTTGTGGCCTGCGGCGCTCCCCTTTGTGCGCATCCGAAGCGTCCCAAACGGCAGGGCTACATCATCGACGACTACCAGCAGATTTTCCCGCGGCACACTGAGCGCCTGAAGCCAGTACGCGATCGACTTGCCGCTGAGGTTCATGTACGTAGTTGGTTTGATGAGGTGTATGCTGCGTCCCTTGAATCTGAAATCTGCTTTGTCGGCAAGCCTTGAGGAAGCAAAGGTTGCCTTTTGCTGATCGGCAAGCTGATCAAGCACAAGAAAACCGATGTTATGGCGCGTCAATTCATATTCCGCTCCGATGTTTCCCAGACCTGCAATGAGATATTTCATCCTGCCAAAGAAACAAAAAATCTTTGCGTTTCCAGATATTTACAACATTGCAACCGGTAAATTATTCATCGCTGAATTTGACATCGTGGTATGGGTCGGATCTTTTGATTATTCGAAAGTCAGGAAACAACCATAATGTATGTCTAAGTGTCTAAAGGTTTAAATGTCCAGGATGATGAAAATAATTTCCGCGCTTTTGTTGGCTCTTATCATTTCAAGTTGTGAGGATGATTCACCTAACCCTCAAACTTGCCATGAGGGTCTTATTATTGGGAGAATACGGTCCGGGGGAGGAGGTTGGGCAGTAAGCGTAACGGGTCCAGGTCTAAGCACTCATGAATGGAATGGTTTCAAGAACGTTGTTGAGGCCTTAAACATTCCGGGAAATCTAAAACAACCTGGACTAAAACTATATTTTTTTTCCCGACCGCCTACTCAAAATGAGAAAATATATATTATTACCGCAGACGGCGATGAATCTGCCAAACCATTGATCTACGTAATAGCAATATCCTCCGTGACGTGTCCGGTGGATTAAAAATACTACGATTGCGAGAGTGTATTTTTCATGGATCAGCCATTTTTTCCTGCAGGTTCCCGATACAAGCTCGATAACTCTTTGAGACGCCTACTTATTTTTTATATCGATCAGAAGTTTCCTCGCTTCTTCTTTATCCTCATCGTACATTTCGTCAATACCCATTTCAAGCGCCTGAATGGCTTTTGATCTTTGATTATCCTGCAAGTATGCCCGAGCTAATTCCAGGTGGAAATTCGCGAATGATGGATAAAGTTTTGAGAAATATTCAAAGTATCGGATGGCATCTTTCGTGCGTTCAGCACTGATCGGGTCCTTCCCGATTTGTGCCATAGCACGTTTATTGGAATACGTCATTTCATAGGAGTTGCTTAAACCGGGGTTTTTGATAAGTTTGTCAAATTGCTGCAAGGCTTTGTCGGGAGTAGTGTTCTGCATCACACTATCGAGAAATCCTGATAAAGACTTCTTATTCACATTGAGCGGCGTGGTTCCTGATATGATCAAAGCGCCGGGCATTTTTCCCCTCCTTTCCGAGGAGGGGATAGTTCACGCGAGTGAACTTGGGGTGGTGCAAACCGTGACTATATTTGATTTTAGAGCTTCCAAATTCCACATAAACACAACCCTCACTCACGATCCACGCCGTGCACCAAAAAGTTTCGATCCGGGCAAATAGTCAAGCGGTCGCACTCACCATTCACAAAAAAAATCCCGCCTCTTTCGGGGCAGGATTTTCTTATTAGCAGTCAATTTGCAAAACCGGTAACAGGAAACCGGCAACCGGAACCTATTTCTTACCTCCTTCTTTCTTAGGAGCGTCTGGCTTCTTAGCATCACCAGCGCCCGCGGCAGGAGCACCAGCGGCACCAGGCGCACCAGGAGCAGCGGCGGCGCCTTCAGCAGCAGCAGCCGGAACAGCAGCAGCGGCGGCAGCATCAGCTTCTTCAAGGAGCTTCGCAGCACGCGGTACTTCAACGACCGCGATAGACGCATGCTTGGGATCCATAAATTCCAGATTCTCCAATGTCATATCTGACACTTTTATCGCGTGGTGAAAATCCAACGTAGTCACATCCACATCGATGTGATCAGGCATGTCTTTCGGATAACCATACACTTTCAATGCAGCCCTTTTGCGCACGAGTGCACCACCTTTGGCTACACCCGGAGCTTCACCCACCAGACGGATGGGTATGCTCATCTTAACTTTTCTATCCTCTGATATTCTCAGGAAATCGGCATGCAGGATAATTTCACTCACGGGGTGAAACTGGACTTCCTGTAAAATCGACTGACTCTCTTCACCTTCAATATTGAGGTGCACAAAGTGTGCTTCGTTGGTGTAAACCACCTCGCGGAACAAAATCATGGGTGAGTAGAAATGGATCTGCTCATCTCCACCGTACAGCACACAGGGCACAAGACCTTCGTCTCTTAATTTTTGTGAACCTGTCTTGCCGAGATTTGCTCTTCGATACCCTATAATCTCAACAGTTTTCATATTTATTATATTTAGTTATTGTTTTAACGATTTTGTGAATTGTGAATGGTGAGTTGTGAATGAGTGCCTGCGTTATCTACTCTTTATGCCCTGATCTTTTACAATCCTCACTTACATACCCCTATACCCTTATATCCCTATATACTTATTTCCCTATTCCCGTATGTCCTTATACCCTCATGCCCTTATGTCCCTACAACTTTATAAACAGCGAACTGATTGATTCATTGTCATGGATCTTGCGGATCGCTTTTGCAAAGAGATCCGATACAGACAACATTTTTATTTTTTCCGATTCCATTTTCAGGGGAATGGTATCGGAAACCACCATTTCCACCAGCGCCGATTTTTCAATTTTCGCATACGCGTCGCCTGAAAGCACGGGGTGCGTACAAACCGCCCGCACTGATTTCGCTCCGTTCTCCTGGATCAGGGTGGCTGCCTTGCAGATCGTGCCCGCAGTGTCAACGAGATCGTCTACAAGAATAACATCCTTGCCTTCCACTTCGCCGATCAGGCGCATGGATTCAATTTTATTGGCTTCACGGCGGTGCTTATCGCAAACCGCCAGCTCGGCATTGAAAAATTTCGCAAAATTCCGGGCTCTTTTTATGCCGCCCACATCCGGCGTAGCAAACATGATATCTTTTAAACCCAGCGACTTCAGGTAGGGGACAAAAATATAGGATCCATCCAAATGGTCGACGGGTATGTCAAAGAACCCCTGAATCTGGTCAGCATGTAAGTCACAGGCCATGATCCTGTCGGCACCCGCTGCCGACAATAAGTTCGCGATCATTTTCGCGGCAATCGCCACCCGCGGTTTGTCCTTGCGGTCCTGGCGGGCGTATCCAAAATATGGAATGACTACGTTCACGTTGTGTGAACTCGCCCTTTTTGCCGCATCCACCATCAGCAACAGCTCCATCAGATTATCAGCCGGTGCAAACGTTGATTGAATAATAAACACGTCATGACCACGCACTGATTCAGCTAAAAAAGGCGACATCTCGCCATCGCTGAATTGTTGGTAGTTCACTTCACCCAGTGTTTCGCCATAAGCATCGGCAATCTTTTCAGCCAAATACGTTGTGGCCCTGCCACTGAAGAGCTTTACTGACATGGGTTAAACGTGGTTTTTATATTCACAATAAAGATCGCCGGGATCATTTTTAATTTCAATCAAAAAATCCCGTTCACTGCGAACGGGATTTTTATGGGTTGTCCCACCAGGGCTCGAACCTGGACTTTCCTGAATCAAAATCAGGCGTGTTGCCAGTTACACCATGGGACAATATCCTGTAAAGACCAAAATCCCTACAAAAACCCTTGCCAGCATCTCTCCACTCAACGTGCCGGGCTCAATATTTCGCAAAAACAGGCTGTTCAGGCCCGAATTTGGGTCTGCAAAGGTAGAATTATTTTTTAAAAAAGGTAGGGGCCCGGAAGAATTACCCTGAAATTTTGTGTCTGCGCGCCTGCCTACGCAGAGCTTCGGCAGGCAAGGCCGTAGCGCTTCTGCATGTAGGCGTGCTTGCGCAAAGCTTCGGCAAGCACGGCGGGATTTTCAAAGTTCCTGGTCCTGTATAACGCCGCCGCCTTCCAGGAAGCCTTCCGCCCAGAAGCGATATTTATCCAGTATCGAAATCACGGCATTCCTCAAATGCCTGGAATTGTTGAAATCGATGCTGCCATACATCGTGGTGGCATAACCCTGCCAGATGGATCGGTTCTGACGCCGGTCGTAAAACTGAATCAACAAGGTGCCGGTTTTAAGATTGAATTTCTGGGGATCGTAATTGAGATCCTCTTTTTGATTTCGCACCCACTCCTCAATATCAGGTTGGTTATACCCATTGAATTTTAAACTGTCTGAAAACATTTTAAAACCAATGATAAGATGGGGTTTGTTCGAAGCTTGACGGTATCCCAAAAATTTCATCCTGGCGATAATCGATCGTTCGATCAGATCGTTAACCATCGTCGTATCATTCAGACCGGCAGGTTTCATGATATCGAAGGTTCGATATCTTTTGAAATTCCCTTTATAACTGTAGTCATATTCAACCGGGAGTTCTTTATAGCCTAAACACGATGCAAGCAAGGCCACAAGCAAGAGGGGGGCAAAGAGTTTCTTCATAGGCCGACAAATCAGTTAAATCACGATTTGAATATAACCTAAAAAATCAATACCAACGAAGGGTTACCCGGAACCTTTTTTAGCAACATCCCTTTTTTATGGACGGCAATTGATTTTAAGGAAATTAAAGGGGTTTTTCAAGCATGAGTGGTGAGTGGTCCAACTACGCTGAAGCTTCGTCGGACGCAGTGAGTGGTGAGATAATGCCTGCGCGTTAAAAATATTTGCCCATTTTTTCTCACCTCAGGCAACCTAATGACAAGAAGAATTGTAGCGTTTGCAGATTTATAATGTGAATTGTGAGTGGTGAATGACCGCGCGCCAAGCCCAATTACGCAATTGTTGAATTATGCAATGCTCAATTCGTTAACAGTGCATTCATGCATGATGCAATATTCCCGAGCGCCAGCGAGCCAGTTTGCTGCCCTGCGCAATGCTTAAGTAACTGCTACATTTAAGACAGACACACTAAGCAGACACGCCAATTGCACAATTGTTCAATTGCCTGCCCGACGAAGCTTTAGCGCAGGCGGGTCAACTGCCAACATTGTTCAAACACCATTCCCGCGCATTTACAAAAGCTTCGATCCACGGAGAAACCTCATCGTTTTTTCGCTCCGCGGGATAGAAAGGCCAGTTCCAGATGAAGAGTGAACGCTCTATGTGGGGCATAATACCCAGATGTCTTCCATCTTTTGAACAGAGCGCTGCAGTTGAGTGCGTGGATCCCGACGGAGTTCCGGGGTAACCATCGTGAGAATACTTTGCTGCGATGTTGTAGCGCGATTGATCTTCTGGCAGATCGAAACGTCCTTCGCCGTGTGCGACCCACACACCCAATCTTGATCCGGCCAAAGATTTCAGCATCACCGAATTATTTTCGGGAATAGTGACGTTCACAAAGATCGATTCAAATTTTCCCGAAGCATTGTGGTGCATGCGGGGATGATCTTTCCATTCAGGATATATCAGTCCGAGTTCCATGACGAGCTGACATCCGTTGCAAACGCCCAGGCTGAGTGTATTGGGACGCTTGTAAAAATCATCGAGGGCCTGTTTCGCTTTGGGATTGTATAAAAATGCACCGGCCCAGCCTTTAGCCGATCCCAGGACATCGGAATTTGAAAAACCCCCGACAAAAACAATAAAGTTAATATCGGATAGGTCTTCACGCCCGGATACGAGGTCGGTCATGTGAACATCTTTCACATCGAAGCCAGCCAGGTAAAGTGAAAAAGCCATCTCGCGATCGCCGTTCACGCCTTTTTCGCGAATGATGGCAGCCTTTAACCCGCTGGGCCTCCTTCGCTGCGGCTCGATGTCAAACGTGGCATACCTGCCGTCGAAAGACGCCGGAAAAATATATTCCAGTTTCTGGTCTCTGTAGTTTTTAAAGCGCTCTTCTGCGTATAGCACAGGGCGTTGTTTACTGTCGAGCAGGAAGGAGGTCCTGAACCATGTATCGCGCAACGCATCGATGTCCAGCACTTCTTCGTCTCCCCGGGTTTTCAGTCGCAGTTTCCGGTTGGTGGTTACCTCGCCCAGCACTACGAACTCAATACTGGATTTCGACAATTGCTTCTCAACCGAGCCATCGTTCCTTACCTGGAGGACTACACCTGGGTTTTCATTGAATAAAACGGAAATGATATCACCGGTGAACTGAGCGATGTCAATATTCATTCCCACATCAGGAACTGAAAATGTCATTTCCAGGAGCGCGGTGATCAGTCCCCCTTCGGATATATCATGCCCAGCCAGTACAATGTTTTCCCGGATAAGTTTTTGTACTGCATTGAAAGCGCGGCCAAAATACAGGTCATCCTTGATGGTTGGCGCGGCGCTGCCCAGAACGTTGAGTACCTGGGCAAAACTGCTTCCGCCGAGTTTGAAATCATCTTTCGAAAAATTCAGATAGAGGATCTTTGTGCCTGCCAGCGGTGCCAGCGCGGGCGAGATCGTCTTGCGGATATCTTCCACTTCTCCGACGGCCGAAATGATTACTGTGCCCGGGGCAATGACTACTTCTCCGTCGGGATATTTTTGTGTCATTGAAAGGGAGTCTTTCCCGGTTGGAATGTTGATACCCAGCGCAATGGCGAACTCGCTGACAGCCTTTACAGCGCTGTACAACCGTGCATCCTCGCCTTTGTTTTTTGACGGCCACATCCAGTTGGCGCTGAGAGATACGCCTTTAAGACCATGGGTCAATGGAGCCCACAACAGGTTCGTCAACGCTTCGGCTATTGCCAGTTTGCTTCCCGCCACCGGGTCGATGAGGGCGACACCAGGCGCATGGCCGATCGCAGTTGCCACACCTTTGTGACTGAGGAAATCCAGCGCCATTACGGCCACGTTGTTCAAGGGCAACTGGATTGGTCCGCACGTTTGCTGGGTGGCGACTTTTCCCGTTACCGAGCGGTCTACTTTGTTCGTGAGCCAGTCCTTGCAGGCAACGGCTTCGAGTTGCAATACCTGTTCGAGGTACTGATGAAATTTGGTGAGATTGTATTGAAGGGCTTCAAAATCGTATCGTTCACTTTTGTCCCTCAGAATGGTTTTCGGCGACGATCCGAAAAGGTGATTGACCTCAAGCGCGATAGGTTTAGTGCCCTGACCATTTCTTTTGAATTCCAGTTTGTGGTCACCCGTGGCTTCACCTACAACATAGAACGGAGCGCGTTCTCGTTCTGACACGCGTCTTAATATTTCCAGGTTTTCTTTTTTGATGCCGACGCCCATGCGTTCCTGCGATTCATTGCTGATGATCTCTTTGTCGGAAAGGGTAGGGTCGCCGACAGGAAGTTTGTCGAGCTCAATGGTGCCGCCCGTTTCTTCCAGAAGTTCCGAAAGACAGTTCAGGTGTCCACCTGCGCCGTGGTCGTGAATGGTGATGATAGGATTTTCTTTTGCTTCCACCATGGCGCGGATGGCGTTCATCACGCGTTTCTGCATCTCGGGGTTGGAGCGCTGGATGGCGTTTAGTTCGATGGCATTGCCGTACTCTCCGGTAGCAACGGATGAAACCGCGCCTCCTCCCATGCCGATACGGTAGTTGTCGCCGCCGAGCACGACGATCTTGTCGCCGGCCTGAAGATGATCTTTCTGGCTGTCGGGGTGTTTGCCGAAGCCGATGCCTCCGGCGAGCATGATGACTTTATCGAAGCCGTATTTTTTGTCGCCTTCAAAGTGTTCGAAGGTGAGCAGGCTTCCGCCGATGAGAGGTTGGCCGAACTTGTTGCCGAAGTCGGAGGCGCCGTCGGAAGCTTTTATGAGAATTTCTTCCGGCGTTTGGTAGAGCCATTTACGGGCGGGGAATTTTTTTTCCCATGCCCTTCCTCCGTCAAGCCGGGGATAGGAAGTTATGTACACTGCAGTGCCCGCCAATGGAAGGGAACCTTTGCCGCCCGCGAGCCGGTCGCGGATCTCGCCACCTGAACCTGTAGCCGCACCGTTGAACGGCTCCACCGTCGTGGGAAAATTATGGGTTTCCGCTTTCAGCGAGATGACCGAATCAAAGTCCTCGACGATAAAATAATCCGGGATATCCTGGCGCTGTGGCGCGAACTGTTCCAGGCGCGGGCCTTTAATGAACGCAACGTTATCCTTATACGCTGAGACGAGGTAGTTGGAATTTTTTTTTGACGTCTCCTTGATGAGTTGGAAAAGCGTAAGTCGTTTTTCTTCTCCGTCGATAATAAAGGTGCCGTTAAAGATCTTGTGACGGCAGTGTTCGGAGTTCACCTGTGAGAAACCGAACACTTCGCTGTCTGTGAGCTTGCGTCCGAGTTTGGCGGAAACGTTGTCGAGGTATTGAATTTCTTCGGGATTGAGGGCGAGACCTTCCTGCTGACTGTAGGCGCCAATATTTTCGACCTCGATTACCGGGTCGGGCTGGTGGTGGATGGTGTAGAGATCCTGGTCGAGACCGTTGTAGAGCATTTCCAGCATGCGGTCGTGTTTGGTGTTCGTGTCGTCGACCTGTTGGAATTCTTCAATGCGCTGGATGCCCGTGATGCCCATGGTTTGAGTTATTTCCACAGCGTTGGTGCTCCAGGGGCTGATCATTTCTTTGCGCGGGCCGATGAAGGTGCCTGTCAGGCTGGTTGCATCGAGGGGTTCGGCATTTCCGAAGAGCCACTTAAGTTTCTGGATATCAATGGACTGTAAAGCCTGCGCCGCACCAACACTGTAAATGATGGTGGCGTTTTTGCGAAAAAATAAGATCATCGGCTAATAATAGTGGATTGCGCGGCGAAAATACGAGCATTTTAGACTATATGATAAATTATACGGGAAAATCGGGGAATAGTTGATTAAGCCAGTCAGTGGGACTGCCCCGGACTTCGTGACGGCGAATCCTTTTTTAAATACCGTCATTGGGAGCGCGGGTTTGTGCAGGGAAATGTGCGGAGCGAAGGACCCCCATGATAACCTGCGCATTTAATGACTGCGCTGTCAACTCGCCCACCCCAGGAGTACGTCATTGCGAATAGCCTTGATGCGCCTCGCATGTTGGCGATGAAGCCCGCCCGAACGAACCTTATCGCTTCGATTCGGTTCGGGCGGGCAATCCCCCACAACGAAGTGCAAAAATGGAAGTGAGATGAATGAATCGATGGACTGGCGCCGGTCCGAGACATCGTTTTTATTCACCAGCATCAAAGCATCAACGGGATGAAGAAGTTTAAAAGCAGAAAATTAATGTCAGTACTGCATCCACCACGATCTAATATATGAAAAAAAATACTCTATAAAACAAGCAAAAACAATGTTACTTTAGGTGTGAATATTTTAGGCGCAAGCTTTTTGAACAATGAATGAGAAACAATTTTGGGACTGGTTTTTAGAAAATAGATTCGGGTTAGAACAATTTATTTTGTCTAATACGGATGACTACTCTCGTTATCATGAGTTAACAGACAAACTCAAGGGCTACAACGAGCATGTAATTGCTGAATTAACTATGGATTCGTCTGACAATCACGTTCTCATTTTAAGCTGTGACGGTCGAAGAGACGGGATTAGACCTGTTGAGACTCTTTTTAAACAAGCGCCTCACATTGATAAATGGATTGTTCAAAAATTCAGGTCGCCTGGACATGTCGCAGAGTTAAATTATCAAGGGCTGAATTTCAAATCAAAAGATGTTAGCGTTAGATATTCGGTAAGAGAGAATTATTATGACATTCAGTTATTCATTCGCGGATATAAAAACTCGGACATCAGATATAAAGGATTGGCCTTTCTCTATCTTGACCATTTATTGGGTGAGTATAATGTTATGACCAGGATTGGAACAATTGATTTTAAAAGGCCTAGCCTGTTAACAAATACTTCGGACATGGTGACCTTGCTGGAATTGAGAGCTATCATTGAAAGGTTAAACTGATGGAAATGTGAGCCAACGTAAAAAAAAATCTCCGACCAGCCAACCCAAACAACGGTAAATTTGTAAAGTCTGATATGGAATAGAAGTATATTCGATACAACATACAAGTACTGCCATGGCCCTCGAAAGACAAACCGCGAAAACATGGAAAGCGCTGGTAACCAGCGGTGTTAAGTTTACGTACAGTATCCGTTACCTTTTCAATTGTGCCGTATTGTGTGCATTGGTCGCCATGGACGCGCGGGCTCAGCAGCCTGGTTTACCAGCGGGCTCCCGCATGATTAATATGGATGGACACGAGTTGCATGTCTTATACCAGGGACTCGAAAACCGCAAACCCGGCCGGCCCGTAATTGTGTTTGAAGCCGGATTAATGCATTCGATGGACGTATGGGCGAAAATACTGCCGCAGGTCGCAATCTTTGCGCCTGTTGTAGCCTACGATCGCGCTGGCCTTGGTCGATCGGTATGGAATGAGCAGACCCCTACCCCTGAGTACATCACAAAGAGACTTCATGAGTTACTGCGACAGGTCGGCGCCGAGCCACCGTATCTGCTCGTCGGCCACTCATGGGGCGGGACACTCGCCCGCTATTTTGCCGGTTATCACCCGGACGATGTTGCGGGAATTGTGTACGTGGATCCGGGCCCAATTGCCACACAGTCTATGGCTGAACAGCTCGCGCCTTTCGATTCTATCGGAGCAGGAAAGGATGGATACGACGCGATGTGGTCTGGCTTCGCGACAGCCCTTGAAGGCGCGTCCGCAGCGGGGAAGGCGGAACTCAAGGTAATGCGAAGCCTGATGGAGCGCGACAAGAACGATCGCGATCTTAAGCCCGCGCCTGATGTGCCAGTGGTCGTGCTCATGGCGGCGAAACCTTATCCTCCCTTCTTGCAACTTCCGTATGATCACCAGGCGCATTTTGATGCTGACCTGCGTCACAGGATCAGGATGCTTCAGGAGTGGGCGCTGGCTTCTCCAAAAGGAACATTGGTGGTTTCCAATCACACAACCCACGCAATGCCCAGGGAAGATCCCGACCTGGTCATGTGGGCCATCATGCGCGTGCTCTCAGCAATACCGACCAAACCGTGACATTGTGAATTGGAATGTGTCGACATGCTGGCTGTATGCGGCTTATAATGGTCTGAACATTTTTTTACAGTAACCAAAACAAAATTAAATTTACTCAGAGAAAACAGCACCCCTTTTATTCTGATATGAAACCCCAAAATCTATTCTTACTTCTTTTCATTCTTGTCCTGACAACCTGTTCAGACAAGAGATTGACCTTTGAAGCGCCGATCATTAAAAATATTGGCAACTATAAAGTTAAGGTGACAACTCCCTCTGAATACTCCCAGCTATTTTTCAACCAGGGTGTAATCATGGCCAACGCCTTTAACCATGCAGAAGCTGAACGATCCTTCCGGGAATCCATAAGGCAGGACTCTTCCTTTGCCATGGGATACTGGGGCATTGCCTATGTGCTCGGTCCAAATTACAATTCGGCAGGAGAAAATATGGGTGTGATCAACGACATCAGGTATGCGGTCAAAAATGCCCTGCGGTTCAGCGAAAACGCAAGCGCGTGGGAGGAAGCTGTCATCAACGCGATCCAGGTAAAATTTCCCCCAGATTCCGCAACAACAAATGCAGAAGGATATGCTGAGTCAATGAAGTCCGCCTATTCCCAGTTTCCTGATAATGATTTTGTGGCGACGTTGTACGCTGAATCGATCATGAATCTGCATCCCTGGGATTTTTATGTGAAAAAAGGTGGCGAACCAAGACCCTGGACTCCCGAAGTAGTATCATTACTTGAAAAAGTTATCGCCATCAATCCTGAAAATCCTCTGGCTAACCATCTCTATTTACACGCCACAGAAGCCGGACCCAATGTTGAAAAGGCGCTGCCCAGTGCAGAGCGGTTAAAAACATTGGTCCCTTCCGCGGGACATCTTGTTCACATGCCTTCACACATTTATATCAACACAGGCGATTACCATGAAGCATCCATTGCTAATGAGAAGGCTGTTGTGGCTGACAGTATTTATATCGCCGAATGCAAATCACAGGGTATTTATCCACAGTTATATTATCCGCACAACTATCACTTCCTCGCGGCAACAACTGCCCTGGAAGGCAGAGGTGCCAGCGCTATTGAAGCTGCTTACAAAACTGTAAGTATTCTTGATAAGAAATATTTTCATGAGCCGGGATATGAAACAGTTTTGCATTACACAACTATTCCCTTACATGTTCTGATAAAATTTGAACAGTGGGAAAAGATACTGGCGACTCCCGAGCCTGAAAAGGATCTCGACTACCCCAAGGCAATCTGGCATTACGCTCGCGGTATGGCTTATGCAAACATGGATAAGCCCTCGGAAGCACAAAAGGAACTGGATTCTCTCAATAGCCTGATGCAGTCTGAGAATGTTAAAAAGGTTATTGTCTGGTGGCTGAATCCTGCGGAACAGATCTGCCAGATTGCATCGAACGTATTGAAAGCGGAGTTGCTGACCAAAAAGGGTGACTATAAACCTGCGATTGAACTTTTAAAACAAGCGATTGCACTTGAAGACAACCTCAATTACAATGAACCCCCGGATTGGTTTTTCTCTGTAAGACATATTTTGGGTGATGTTTATATGAAAGCCAAAGATTACGCGTCGGCAGAGTTTATTTTTAAACAGGACCTGGATTACTGGCCGAAGAACGGATTTGCGCTTAGCGGTCTTTATGAAAGCCTTAGAGCCCAGAAGAAGACTGAGGAAGCTGACGCGATTAAAAAGCAATTTGATTTTGCCTGGAAGAATGCAGATTCCGAACTTAAGTTCTCGCGCATTGATCCGGAAAAAAGAAAAGATTTGGCATTAGAGATCGAAGAGGATTCCCCTAATGCGTTGGTTTATTTGGCGAATTCACTGTGTTTAACGAAAGGGCCAAAATAATAATGCTTTTATGAGACTTCTACTAATTTTTTTCTGCATGTTAATTACCTTTTATCGAGGTAGTTCTCAAACTCCGAAAAAGGCTGAAACGGTCCGGGTAAACGGAACAGACATTTATTATGAGGTGTATGGCAAGGGAGAGCCTTTGTTTTTATTGCATGCATTTACGGAATCCACCAAGTCGTGGGCGTCCTATGTTTCAGATTATGCAAATGACTTTGAGGTTTACGTTGTTGATTTAAAAGGCCATGGAAAATCAGCGATGTTTACTGAAAAGTTTTCAATGAGAAGCGCTGCTGAAGAGATCGATGCGCTGGTGAAGCATTTAAATTTAAACAGCATAAACGCAATCGGGTTCAGTTATGGGGGCGAGCTACTATTTCAACTAGCCTTGTTGCATCCGGGTCTTATCAAATCGATGATTGTCATAGGAGCTTGCGGCAGTTGGGATGTGAATGATTATCCGGATTGGATTGAGTACTTGTCGTACAAGAACATAAAAAATTTGCCATGGATGCGGGAACAGCAGACCAGTGAGGAACAGATAAAGGCCATTCTGGCGCAAATGCCGAATTTTACTTTTTCGGTAACTGAATCAGAAATGAAAAGCATTCAAGCTAAAACTTTGTTTGTACTGGGCGACCAGGACAGTAGTATTCCCCTGGAATGTATTTCAAGCGCAAGAAAGAACCTTCCGAAATCCTATTTATGGATAGTACCGAAAACCGGTCACAGCGCTCATCGAGACAAAAACAAAGCAGACTTTGTGAAGCGTTCGAAAGAGTTTTTTAGTGACAGCTGGGCGCAATAAACGGATTGGGTCCCAATCTGATCGTAGCAGAAATGATCATCAGAAATCTCAAGACAAAACGAGTTGCACGAAACCTTGCATAATAAGAGGCGTCAATCCCGCTCCCATTTTCTTGTGCTTGTGCCTTCCGCGTCGATCTTCCATTTGTTTATTCCTGCTTTGGCGAAAAGCCTTTTGCGCAGTTTTTTCGGATAGAAAATTTTGCGGTACGTTTTACGGTAAGAGTACGGCGTGAGGACACCCAATTGACTTAGGATATCATAGGTGGCCGACCCGCAACGCATCCCGAAAAAAGCGTAATCATATGGTGTTTGTGCCGAGTATGTTTTGACAAGGCTGTCGAGCTTTATTTTTTCCCTGCGGGTGATAGGTATTATCACCGAAGCTTTTTTCACCGATCCTGCGGGAGAACCAAATATTCCCCAGAAGGCTGTTGTGCTGCGCAGGGCAAACCTGCTGTGCGGGTTATTTTTCTTTGCAAACCAGTGGAATTCCCCCCGCCTCACAAAGTCAACAGTCTGGTCGGGTTCGTATTCAATGCCCACATGTCCGCCGAGTTTTCCCCCGAACCATTTGCGTTCACTGTCTTTGAATTCTTTTTTCGGTTTGGAGCCGTACAGAAAATGTACTTTGATCGTATAAACAGAATCCTGCCCGATTGCATGTAGTGGGATCATTGCATACATGAGCAGAAATACAAATGACTTTATGAAATTGTGCATTGCTACCTTCTTCTAACCAAAACTTCACAAACTTCTCAAACCTTTCAACCTTTCAAACCTTTATTCTCAATCATGTGTCTAAGGTAAAGGATCAATACAAGTTGATGAAAAAAATGAGGATTGTTGCCTTTAGTTGTGTAGTAGGTTTTGCGATATTCTTAGGATGTGATCGCGAGGAGAGCCATCCCAGCCTTTACGCTAATGATACTCTTGCTTTTTCCGGATACTTTAGAACGATTAATTCGGATGAAAATCTTCTTGGAGAAGTTAATTTATCTATCGTCAGGGGATCTTACCAGTGCACCACCTACCTGCCCAATGACTATGGTGCTGGTCGTTTGTCTCTGGAGGGAAATAATATCGCTTTTACGGATACTGTGCTTAGGATCCGGTTCCCTCCGTACGGACCATCCTATATTCTTTCCGGAGAATACTATTATGAGTTTGACGGCAAAAGTCTCTGGATAGCGAAGAAGAAAAATATTGGAGAGATTGAGTATTTATTAGAATTGGTTGAATAATTAAATAACTCTGCCAAGACGCTTCCTCCGAAACCCCGGAGTCCCGGAGACCGGAGACTCCGGGGAGACATGGCTTGAGCAAAAACACCGTCTCCGGGACACCGACACGACTTCTCAAACCTTTCAACCATTAAAACTTCTCAAACTCTCAAACTCCTCAACTCACTCCTCCATCAGCAAATCCAAACTCTCCTGTATCAGACCCGTGTGTCCGCTTTCCAGGATCTCGAGGCGATAGTCGCGAACATGTTTCAGCAGGCGCTGCATGTTTTCAGCGCGGATGACTTTGTCGTATTTGCCAACAACCATTGTTAAACCGATATTGTTTTGATTGATCACATCTGCAATTTTTTTCAGGTCGAACGTCAAGTACCGGAACACGACCCACGAATAATACACACGTTTTCTTTTTGCTTCGCTGTTCATCTGGTAATCCGCAAACCTGATCAATCCCTTGTCCACCCAGTTTAGCTGGTTGAGTTTGCCGGCGATCGTCAAAAACCTTTCGTGGCGAAAGATCATGCTCTTGAAAAATTTGCGCATGGCATTTGGGTAGGTTGCCAGGCTGTACCAGAAACTGGTTTTGATGCCATCGGGTGCCAGCAGGAACACTTCTTTGATTTGTTTTGGATAGGCTTCTATCGTGGCGAGCGCAAACTTCCCGCCCAGGCTGTATGCTAAAATGGAAAATGACGTGATGTGTTGTTCCTGAAGCAATACGCGCAGAATGTTTTTCCAGGTAGATTTTTGTAAAGGGAGTTCACCTTCATTCCATTCACTTTTTCCGTGAAAAAACAGATCCACAATGTAGAGTGTATATTTCTTTGACAAAGATTTCAGAAGGGGGACGTACAAGGTGTGGTCCTGCCCGAAGCCGTGAAAAACCAGGAGCGGGTCTTTTCCGTTACCAGCTTTGACGTAATGCAGCAGGTTTTTGTGATAGTGGATAAAACTTTCCTGGATCATTTGTTAACATTGGTCCATAGTCCTCGGTCGACGGTCCACGGCCGTTCATCGGTTATTAAGGTTCGTCTCTTTAGATGAGGCGCATTGGCTGGCCGGATGGAGACATGCACGCGGCAAACCTACACACGGCCGTCGACCGTGGACCAGATTTGACCAACTTTACGCAAAATTTTAGGTTTTATAAAATAATAAATCCTCACTGCCGTCCTTGTAATTAAACAACGGAAGTGATGGATCTGGCCATGCAAGCAAAAGAACAGACATTCCTCAATGAAAAAGACCGGCTTCTGAGTTTTATCCGGAACCGGGTTTCCAGTTTGGAGGAAGCGGAGGACATTCTGCAGGACGTGTTCTTTCAGTTCGTTTCGGGCTACGAAACCATTCAATCGCTCGACCGCGTTACCTCATGGCTTTTTTCGGTGGCGCGAAACAAGATCATCGATCGCTACCGGAAAGAGTCATTACGTCCCAGACGTACGGATTTCGCCTGGCAAACAGGCTCGGATGAAGAATCACCCATTACCCTGCAGGAAATTCTTCCCGATCTTGGCAATACACCCGAGGACGCATATCTAAAGGAAGTACTGTGGGATGCTATTGTTGATGCGTTGGAGGAATTGCCGGCGGACCAACGTGAGATATTCATCCTTAACGAGATGGAGGACCGCAGCTTCCGCGAAATTTCCGAGGAAACAGGAATTTCTATCAACACGCTGTTATCGCGAAAACGCTATGCTATACTGGCGCTGAGGAAAAAATTGCAATTGTTGTATGACGAAATGTAAAGGCCAAAAGGCCATCAATAAAATATCAATGCTATGAAAAAGGGCAAACGGATTTTAATTTTTACGGTCGGAGGAATCGCCTTTCTCCTGGTGCTGGGTCTGGTGACGATGTTTTTATGGAATTGGCTCATCCCCGGCATATTCAACGGGCCGGAAATCCGTTTCCTGGAAGCCCTGGGTTTGCTATTGTTTTGCAAGATCCTGTTCAGCGGCTTTGGAGGCGGGCGACGCTGGCGAAATGCGGGAGGCCAAGACTGGAAACACCGGTATTATGAAAAATTATCGTGCATGAGACCCGAAGACCGCGAGCGTTTTAAAAACAGAATGCGTGAAAAGTGGTGTTCTCCCGCAACACCGGAGCCAAAACAGGATGTTGGTAACACAAATGTTTGAAACAGGGTCGATAAAATATTTCCTTAAAATAATTTCAAATCCCTAAACAAAAACACCCCCATCCCGTTAAAGGAAACGTTGGAAACTTTTGTTATGTCAAAAGTTTCCATAGTTTTGCCACCCATGGAAGAGATCAATATCAAGGAAAAAATACAAAAAGGGGCCGAGGACCTGTTTATGCGGTACGGCGTCCGAAGTATTTCGATGGACGATATTGCCAGGCACCTTTCGGTATCAAAAAAGACTTTGTATCAGCACTTTGCGGACAAGGAAGACATTGTAACAATAACCTGCAAGGCTCACCTTGACCGCAATGCGGATGAATTTCAATCAATCCGGAAAACGGCGAAAAATGCACTGGAAGAGTTGGCGCAATTGTCGGTGTGCCTGAAAAGGAATATGCAGGATATGAATCCGTCGCTGCTTTTTGACCTTCAGAAGTATCATCCCAAGGCGTGGAGTGTATGGTTGAATCACAAAAATAAATTTATACGCGAGTCGGTGGTCCGCAACCTGAAGCAGGGAATTGAAGAAGGGTATTTCAGACCCGAAGTGGATCCGGAAGTAATTGCGGCAGTCCGCCTGGAAATGGTGCAGCTGGCTTTTAATGAAGAGATCTTTCCTCGCGAACGATTCAAGCTTCCCGATGTACAGATGCAGATCTTTGATCACTTTGTATTCGGGCTGCTCACCGAAAAGGGGAGAAAGCTGTACCTGAAATTTAAAGAAGACAATAAACCACAAACCCAAAAAACCCCTGTAGTATGAAACGCGTTTTTCAGTTTTTAATGATCAGTATGGTAGTGCCGGCGTTGGCGATGGCCCAGCAACCAAGTCAGGGATCGCAAAGTCAGGGATCGCAGAATTTGACGCTTGACCAGTGTATCCAGTATGCTTTGGATAATTCTATTAATATAAAGAACGCCGCGATCGATGAGGAGATTGCTGACGCCAGGGTAAAAGAAACCCGCGGCATAGGATTGCCACAGATCGACGCCACGGTTGGATTGCTTCACAACCAAAAACTTCCGCGGTTCTTCACGCAACATTTCACACCGGTAGAAGGAGAGGAGAGTTTCTTTGATCTCAGCGGTATTCCTGGAATACAGGATGGTGACGTTGTAGGTCTTCCGAATTTCTTTCAATTGAAGAGCTCAGGCAATGCGGCCATCAATATCAATCAGATACTGTTTAATGGGTCATACCTGGTGGGTCTTAAAGCTGCCAGTGCGTACCGCGAACTCTCAATAAGAACCTCGCGCCAGTCAAAAGAACAGACGATTCAACAAGTCACGAAGGCGTTTTATGGCGTCCTCATCAACAAAGACAGAATGAATCTTTTTGATAACAATATTGCCCGCGTTGATTCTTTGTTAAAGACCACACAGGCACTGAACAAAAATGGTTTTGCCGAGGGCATTGATGTAGATCGTATCCAGGTGACGCTGAATAACCTCATGGCCGAGCGTGACAAATTTTACAATCTCCAGGAATTGGCGGTGCATCTGTTAAAATTCCAAATGAATTACCCTATGGATCAGTCGCTGGATGTTGCGGGTGACATCGCTTCGCTACAGGTAGATGAAGGTCTGTTAAAAAATTACGAATTGGATTGGGATTATACCAAGCGCAGTGATTACGCATTGCTGGAGGCCAGCCGGAACTTGCAAAGCCTGGACGTCAGAAATAAATTCTCATCAGCGCTGCCCAGTTTGTCGGCATTTGCAAATCTGGGTTATAGCACACAATCCCCAACCATCAGTGGACTCTTTAAAACAGATACGCGTGGGGTTGAAAGTACGGACAGCTACGGTCCTGACAAATGGTATTCGTTCAGCTCCTTTGGCGTAAATCTCAATATTCCCATCTTCAGCGGATTACAGCGTTCGTACAGACTTCAGCAGGCTAAACTGAATTTACTGAAGATAGAAAATAATTTCACCTCCTTAAAATCAGCCATTGACCTGGAGGTGCGACAAGCCGCGATCAGTTATCTGAATGCCATCAAATCACTTGAGTCGCAACGGGCGAACAGCGCCCTGGCGCAAAACATTGCCCGGATCACGAAAATAAAATATGAGGAAGGCGTCGGCTCGAACCTTGAAGTGATCGAGGCGGAAGCAAGCCTGAAGGAATCACAGATCAACTATTACAGCGCATTATATGACGCATTGATTGCTAAGGTTGATCTTGATAAAGCTTATGGAAAGCTAGTGCCCGCAACTGAAACTGAATCGAAATAAAATTATGACCCAAGCTATAAATACCCCTTTTATGAAATCGACTATATATTCCCGTTTTGCCTTCGCGGTTGTCATTGTTGCGCTATTGGCTGCATGCAGCGCTGCAACGCCTGAAGATGATAAACAAGCACGACTTGAAAAATTGCAGGAACAACAAGCTTCGCTCAACAAAGAGATACTCAAGCTTCAAAGTGAAATAGAAACTGAAACCCCCGACTCGCTCAAGACAATAAAGGCGAAAGATGTTGGTGTGAGTGAACTAACCCTCCAGAAGTTTGATCATTTCGTTCAGACGCAGGGCCACGTTGAGTCAGAGAACAACATTTTAGTAAGTGCTAAATCCATGGGTGTGGTTACGCATGTGAATGTCACTGAAGGTCAACAGGTTTCCAAAGGCCAGGTTTTGGCCCAGATCGACAACTCTGTGATCGAAAGAAGTATTGAAGGTATGGAATCGCAGCTGGAACTGGCCACCTCCGTTTATGAGCGTCAGAAAAATCTGTGGGATCAGAAGATCGGAACCGAAGTCCAGTTCCTGCAGGCTAAGACTCAGAAAGAAAGTCTTGAAAAACAATTGGCTTCGCTGCTGGAGCAAAATGACATGGCACGGATCAAGGCACCCATCAGTGGCACCGTGGATGAGATTTTCGTAAAAGTAGGAGAGAACATTGCTCCCGGAATGCCTGCAGTCCGCGTGGTTAACGCCGCGGATTTAAAAATTCAGGCCCGGGTTTCAGAAGCATATATAACCGATATCAAGAAAGGAGACAAAGTGCTTGTGAATATTTCTGAACTTAAGAAAGAAGTAGAGGCTC
>JBBDXJ010000125.1:0-34082 GCA_040902445.1 Cyclobacteriaceae bacterium
CCTTTACGCTCCAATCCTTTAGGGTGATGCGCTGCCCGGTGAAAATAATCTCAGTGATATCGCCCTGATAAAGGGCTAAGTAGATGGGGTGCGTTCCGCCCTTTGGGCCTCGACGCTTTAACAGATACCTTAGTTTCATACCACCAAATATACAAGTGGTCAAGGTAATGGTCAAGGTTTAGAAGGTTTTAAATGGTTCGTGTAGGTTCAGGAAATGGGGATAATGCGAAATTAGCCGGTTAATTAAAGATATTGGCGGTCCCGTCCGGTCCGCAACCCGTTGTTAATCAGTAGATTGCAACGGGTTTTTTGTTTATATCCCAGCCTGCCGTATTTCAGGGTCTGCTTTTTCCTATTTTTACCATACATTATCCTCAGAAAAATATTTTCAAAACTTGGATGTATGTCAAGGGTCGTTACGTTATGCTTTATCCTTCTATTTCTCCTGAGAAGCTGCACCTCCGCAAGTCAATCGGAATTATCTAAAGCCCTCACCTCCGCCGTAAAAGAAAAAAAGATCTCTCCAAAAAAAATGGAAAGCATCCTGCGCGAATACGACATGCTGCGCGATGACGATAATAAAAAAGCAAGGGAATACGCCGTTCAGGTCCTTAATGCCATTGAAATGGGCGGAGATTCTTCGCATATTGACGTGGTGAGAAGGCAGGTTGTGGGGAGTAAGGGAATGAGGATTTGAAAGGGTCTGAAAAGTCTGAAAGGTTTGAAAGGTTGGAATTGGTTTCCGGTTGCCAGTTACCAGTTGCGGGGTGATGCGGTTTATTACGTGCGGGCTTCGCCTGTCGTTGTGGTTTGAAAGGTTGCCATTACCCACATACCCCTTTGCCCCTTATGTCCTTTCCCCCTATACCCCTTACGTCAGTTCGCCGCGCTCAATGGATGCAAGGATGACCTTTGCTTCCCTGAGGTAAGTTGCCCGGTATCTTTCTTCATCCACTTTTTCCTCCTCGGGCAGTTCGATTTTTCCCGCAGCAATTTCGAGAAGTCTTTTTACCAGGTCCTCTTTGCTGAAACTGCTCATGTAGCAATCGTAATAGACATCCTGGAGCGCCAGCGCTTCATCATGGCGATCGCTGTCTTCGGCATCTTCCGGGTGAATGGCGTTCGCTCTCTGCAAAAATCTTTGGGCCATTCTGAATTTATCCCACGCCATGTTTTTTTTACGAAGATAAAGAAACCGGAGTTACGCACGCCTCACGGAATCAATTGCGGTGCTCCTGATTTTTGCCACTAAGACACTAATTTTTTTAGCACTCCTCACTTACATCAAAATGCATTTTTTGTGCTTTGTGGCTAAAATTAATTGGTTTAGCTAAGTCCAAAAGGAAGTAAAAGGAATTTCGCTGACCGAAATTCTATTCAGTTTTTTTTTATGGAAGATCTGCGGATGATCAGCTCAGGCATAAGCACAACCTTTTTTGGAATAAAATTACCACTACCCGAGGCGCCAACTTCTTCCAGAAACATTTCTGATGCCGTATGGCCCATGCGTTTACAATGCTGATCAATAGAAGTGAGCGGCGGATCACAGAACATGGTGAAGGGCTCGTTGCTAAAACCCACCAGCGCTACCTGCCCGGGTATTTTAATATCATGTTCTTTTAATACCTGCATGGCGCCAATAGCCCCCAGGTCGCTGGAGGAAAAAACTGCGTCGGGAAGTTCACCTGCCGACAAAAGCATCTGCATACTTTTTCTGCCGTCTTCCAGCTGCAGGTCGCTTTCCACAACCAGCCGGGGGTCAAATGGCAAACCGTGATCAAGCAAGGCCGTTTTATAACCGCGAAGCCGTTCCTTATAAATGTTGATCTTCTCAACGTTGGTAAAGTGAGCGATTCTTTTGCATCCTTGCTCAATGAGGTGTTTCACGGCATTATACGATGCGGAATAATCATCGATCACCACGTGGCTCACCTCGAGTGAATCATTCGTCCGGTCAAACAGGATCAGAGGTATCCCCTTGCTGATCACTTTGCTATAATGATTGAATTGTTCAGTGCGTTTCGACAGGGAGGCGATAATTCCATCCACCTGGGTATTGAGCAATGCTTCAATTGCAGCTTCTTCCTTCGCGGGATCTTCATAGGTCTGGCAAATGATCACCTGGTAGTGAGCCTGGTTTGCTTTTTCTTCAATGCCCCGGACAATGGACGCAAAAAAATTTCGATCGGCGACGGGCACAATGACACCGATGATGTTGCTCTTTCCGTTGCGCAGGGCGGCTGCAATCCGGTGAGGCTGATATCCCAGCTTCTTCGACATCCTGATCACCGATTTTTTTGTCCGGTCACTGATACTGGGATGATTATTTAATGCTCTTGAAATGGTGGATGCTGTAAGGTTCAGTTCCCTTGCGATATCGTATACGGTGGTTCTATGTATTTTCAGCATACTGGAAAGGAAGCGCGTTTGTACTTTTTCAACATGACTTTACCATTAATTCCTATAACCTGACGTTTCATTTGCTGCATTGCTTGGGGCGGAGCCATGTTTTTAATAAGCAGTCTGTTTAAGTTGTGGTGGTTAATGAAATAGACGGATAAAGCTGGCCGATCCCCTACAGGATGAGGGAAAATTATACCAGTGGTAAGAATGGTTATTCCACCTAAACTTCTCTCGCAGCGATGATTTTGCGAATGTATTTCAGTGCGCGTCCGATCTGAGTATCTACTGTCTTAATACTGATGTTGAGGACACGGGCGATCTCTTTATAAGGAAGACCCTGATCGCGGCTCAACTGGAAAACCAGGCGGCATTGTTCTGGCAGGTCGTTCACGGCCGTGTCAATGTGATGGCATAACTCTTCGTAGACCATCACCTCATATGCAATCGATTGCTTGCACTGAACACTTTCTGCGTGCTCCAGTAGGTACTGTTTTTCACCTTTCAGTTTTCGCAGGCAATCCAGGGAGCGGTTGCGAATAGAGATGATGAGATAGGACTGAAATGAACTCGTAATGTGAATTTTTTTTCTGTTCCTCCAGAGATTGAAGAAAACGTCATCGACAATTTCCTCTGCTAATTGGGGACTGATGACAAGCTGATTCGAATAGGAACACAGGGCGCGGTAATTGTTCTTGAAGATTTTTTCAAAGGCGGAATAATCGTCGTTCTTCACCCGCTGAAAGAGCAGATCCATACTCTCCCTGTGGGGCAGGTTCAGGTAGGAGAAAGGGGGCGCATTTAAACCTGGCTGTAAACGGCGTACCATTTGATGCAATCGATTGTTTAAATCAGCTTACGATGGTAGTCACTTTTTTCTAATATTTTAGATGAGCGGTATATTTTATTTGCGAGACCGTTCCCGGGAACGATACCGCAAAGTTTGTTATCTTTATATAAAACCTCCCAGGCAACTATGAGCAACCACTCGGTGACCATAAAAGACATCGCCAGGATCCTCGGCATCTCCAAATCCACAGTCTCCAGAGCACTTTCTGAACACACTGACGTCAATGCCAAAACACGTGAAAAAGTGCTGGCCCTCGCCACTAAACTCCGCTACCAGCCCAACTCCATTGCCCTGCACCTGAAACAACAACGCACCAATACCATAGGCGTCATCATCCCCGAAACCGTGAATACATTTTTTTCCGGCGCCGTGTCAGGTATTCAAAAAATTGCAACCCTCGCCGGATTTCAGGTTGTAGTCTGCCAGTCCAACGAATGCTATACAACAGAAAAAGACAACCTGCATTCACTCATTGCAACACGCGTTGATGGTCTGCTTATTTCTGTCTCCAGAGAAACTGAAAACACCGATCATTTTGATACTCTGTTACAGAACAATATTCCCGTGGTCTTCTTTGACAGAATTTGCGAAAAGCTCGATACATCCCAGGTCTTTACCGATAATTACCAGATAGCTTTTGAAGCAACGCAACATCTCATCGACCAGGGATGCAGACGAATTGCGACCATCGCCGGCCCCAGTCATCTGTACACCAGCTGCAAAAGGTTCGAAGGCTATAAAGATGCCCTGATGAAAAATAATATTGAATTCAATCCGGATTATCTGATCTACGCCGACTTCAAACAGGAAAGTATCGAAAGATTTACACGACGGTTAATCAATTTAAAAGAAAGTCCGGATGCCATCTTTGCAATCAATGATATGACCGCCATCGAAATGATGCACGTCATTAAAAAAAACGGGCTGAGAATTCCGCAGGATATCGCAGTACTGGGATTTAACAATGATAAGATCGGCCAGTTTGTTGAACCTTCACTCACCACCATCGACATGCCCGCGCAGGATATGGGAGAGGCAGCCGCCGAACTATTACTATTCCACATCAAAAACCCGAATCAGAGACCGGAGAAAAGACTTATCAACAGCAGACTTATCGTTCGTGATTCTACGCGCCTGCGCCCATAACCCCTTTACATAAAACAAGTTCACCGATTTGCTCTCTGACAGCAATCCGCTTCCGGAATAATATCCATCAGCGATGCCTCAATTGCTCCAGCGCTTTTGCAACATCCTCAACAGGAAGTTTACAAATGCGGTTTCGGCATACATAAATAATGGTCTTCCCGTCGACGTATTTATTCTCAAGAAGCGGAAGGTTATCCACTGTTCCTCCCAAAAAGATGGCAAGAGGGTTATAATGCTCCTGGATGTCCCGGCTTTTTTCCAAAGCGCTAATGCCCAAAACCGCCACTTCAAAAGGCTGATATACGAAAAGCCCAGCGACACGGGCCCAGTTCGCGTAAAACACAGGCGAAGTTTTAATCCTGTCGGGCAGGATGTGATTGAGCATCATACCAGCTTTTGCGGAATATGAACTTTCCTGAAAGTATTCACCCAATAGAAACAATACTTCAGCGAGAACGGAATTGGACGATGGCATTACATTGTCTGTAATTTCCATTTTACGCACGATGAGGCTCTCTGCAAGATCGGATGTGTAGTAAAACATGCCTGTCTCCGGATCGCGGAAATGATCGATGGCAAAGTCGGCCACCAACCGCGCGGACTCAAGCCAGTGAATATCAAATGTAATCTGATAAAGGTGGATAAAAGCGCGGGACAAAAAAGCGTAGTCATCAAGGAATGCGTCAATGTTTGCCTTCCCGTCTTTGTAGTTTCGCCATAAACCGCCGTCATCGCGAAGCATTTTGTTCTCCAGAAACGCGGCATTCTTCAAAGCCGTATTCAGATAGTTTGCGTCCCGGGTAGCCCTGTAGGCATCAAGGTGCCCCATGAGCATAAGCGCGTTCCAGGAAGTGAGGATCTTGTCATCCGTTGAAGGCCTCACCCGCGCGTTTCTCGCCTGCAAAAGTTTTGTTTTTGCCTCGCGGAGTGTGGTGTTCCACTCCGCCGTTGTCGCCTGATAACGTGACGCGAATTCCTCCGCTCCGAAGCTCCTGTAAAGAATGTTTCTTCCTTTCTCCCAGTTTCCGGAATCACTGACATTATAATAAGCAGTGAGCATCGCGGCAGTTTCGCCTTCCAGAATATTTTCTATTTCGCCTTTAGTCCACGTATAAAATTTTCCCTCCTCTCCCTCGCTATCGGCATTGATGGATGAATAAAAACCCCCTTCAGCGCCAGTCATCTCTCTTTTAACAAATTCCAGGGTTTCCCTTACAACATCACCATACAAAGGATTTTTCGTTACCTGATATACATGGGCATAAAGGCTGACGAGCTGGGCGTTGTCAAACAGCATTTTTTCGAAATGTGGTACTTTCCACTCGCTATCGGTGGAGTAGCGGGAAAAACCTCCGCCAAGGTGATCGTAAATTCCGCCTTTTGCCATATGGTCCAGAGTTGTCGTCACAATCTCCAATGCCTTTTTATGCCCAGTCAGAAAATGATATTGCAAACCGAATTCCCAGTTGACAGGCATTGGAAATTTTGGGCTGCCATTCAGCCCTCCATATTGATAGTCAAGATCAGCAGACCATCTGCTAAAAATTTCCAGATAGGTTTTTTCAATAACTTCTGTCGCGCTGTCGCCGGGTTGAATGATCTGCTCGTGGGTTGCCACGCCCCTTGTAACTGCTTCTGCCTGTTTTATCACATTTTCTTTCTCTTTCGTATAAGCTTCATGGATCTGCTGAAGGAGGGTGAGCCACTGATCCTTCGGGTAATATGTTGCGGCATAAAAAGGTTTTCCATCCGGAAGGGCAAAAGCATTTAAAGGCCATCCTGCATTTCCGGAGATTAATTGTGCTGCATTGAGATAGATCTGATCAATATCGGGGCGTTCTTCCCTGTCTATCTTAATAGAAATAAAATTTCTGTTCATGAGCCGCGCAACAGCCGTATCCATAAAGGATTCTTCTTCCATCACATGACACCAATGACAGGATGAATATCCGATGCTGATGATCAGCGGCTTATTTTCCTTTTCGGCTTTTTGCAATGCTTCGGGGCTCCACTCATACCAGTCAACAGGATTATCAGCATGTTCGCGCAGATACGGGCTGCTCGCCTGAGAAAGGCGGTTGAATCCATCATTTCCTCCATTACTCTCCGCCCTGTTACCACAGTGCGTGAACAGGCTGATATGAGATATGATCAGAATAAAAAAACAGATGCGATTCTTCAATGAATTTTCCCTCACGAGGCTCCAGCCAAGGCTTCTGCAGATTTCCTTCACTTTAGCTGCAAATGTTATTTCAATGCGATCACCGCGCTGGTTTTGTGATTTGTTTTGAAAATCCTCAGCGCGTCATTATTTATTCCCACCAAAATCGCCCAATCATCCTTAATTCTTATCGGTTGAATATCCTTTACGTTGTAGGGAACAAAAAATCCGCTTTCGTATGATTTCACACTTTTGAACTTAAGGTCCCCCATTCCTTTCAGGAATAGCCCCGGTGACGCATCTGCGGGTGTAGTCTCGACTTCAACGTCAAATTTGTTGCCGGCCAGTAAAATGTCTTTAACTCCATCCTGGTCAAAGTCCTTAACAATAATTCCATTTACGGTTGAAAACTGCGCTTCTGTTGGAAGTCTTTGTATTCTGAGTTTGCCATGGTCATTGATCAGCATTACACTTGAGAATAAACTGGCTTTGTAGTGCAACGCATTTTCCATTTCCTTTCCCAGTATTCCCGGCAAGTCGGATTGGGCAAAGGAAAGGTATGTGGGAAACTTCTGAGCGATCAACGGCATTTGTTGAGCACTGCACTCTCTGCCGCGAATAGGCACCAGTCTTGATTCCTGATAATACCGCGCCAGGAAGATGTCATTTGTTCCATTTCCATCAAAGTCTTTTGCGTACACCTGAAAGGGTTTTTCAAGGCTCGCTTTAAACTTATAGTTCTCCCCGAGATTACCAAGCACCAGGTCCTGATCGCCATCCATATCCAGGTCATCGGCAATGATCTTATTCCACCATCCTTCTGTATCCTGCAAACCAAACTCACTTGACACATCTTCGAACTTACCTGTTTCATTTCCGAAGATCCGGACTGGCATCCATTCGCCACTCAATACGAGCTCTGGTTTTTTATCGCCATTCAGGTCAACCCATACTGCTGTGTTAACCATACCCGCCCGTGAAAGAAGCGGTGCGATCTCGGCGGTTTTGTCTGTGAAAATTCCCTTTTCGTTGATCAGCAAATAGCTCCTTGGATCTTTAGGATAATTATTGGCTGTAATCTGCCCTCCTCTGAAAAGATCCATGTCACCGTCGCCATCTGCATCCAACGGTACGACACACGATCCGCTACTGACAGTTTTGATAAGCGCCGATCTCATGTAATTGCCTTTTCCATCATTGGTGTACAAGCGGTCGTGATATTTTTCCGAGCCCTCCGGAAATTCACTTCCACCACTCACCACATACAGATCGGAATCACCATCCTGATCAGCATCAAAAAAGGCAGCGCCCATGTCTTCGAAAGCTTTATCCATTTCAAAAGCCGGAACCGTCTTTTTGATAAATCCCTCACCATTCTGAATAAATAAGTTCCCGGCCTGACCGGATGCCCCGCCAACATAAAAATCTTCCAAACCGTCGTTATTCACATCGCCCGTAGCGACAAAGGGTCCGCTCCGCGAAAACATATGGGGTAACAGGACCTGATCCTTGTATTCATTAACCACATTTTCACGGTGGACAAACAAGGCGCCTGACAATTCCTTAGCTGCTTCAACGAACAGTTTCATTTCATTTATCGGAGCCTCTTTAATTTTTTCAGCTTCGTTATACTTTACAATCAGCAACTGATTTACATCAATGTTGGTCAGGCGGTTGGCCATCCCATCGTTCCATTTTACCAGAATACTATCGACCCTTTGTACTTTTCCCATTCCAAAATGAACTACCGGATCATTGGAAGAAAGGTATCCACGCACCGTCTTGTTTTCGAAATATTGCATCTGGCCGTCGTAATATAAAGTGATCTTGGCCCCGATGCCATCGCCATTGCCTTTTGGCCCGTTCATTTTAAGTTTCAGGTAATTATTCCGCGACGCGGAAGTATTTTCATAAATAAATGCTTCATCGTCAATGCGGTTAACAACGAGATCGACATCTCCGTCATTGTCGAGATCGCCTATCGCCGCGCCGTTTGAAAAGCCGGGCTCATCAAATCCCCAGGCTTCACTTACATTTTCAAACTGCAGGTCGCCTTTATTCTTAAAAAGATAATCGGTGACTTTTATGGAATCGTATATATTGATGAACTCTTTAAAACCTTTTTCAAGCATTTCCTCAGGTGACTTATATTTATGCCTGTTGTTATTAACAAATGCGGCTACTTTCTTATCGAGGTCTCCGTCAAAAACATCGCGTTTATACCCGTTGGCAACGAACAAATCACGGTGTCCATCGTTGTCAAAATCAGACAGAAGGCATGACCAGCTCCATTCGGTTTTAGTCACACCTGAAAGCTGCGATATCTCGCTGAAAAAAAGATTGCCCTGATTCAAATGCAGGGCGTTGTGCATGTACTGCTTATGCATTCCATTATCTACAATAGCATTAAATCCTTCGACATCCATAGACGGCATGGAGACCTTTGAGCGTTTGTAATCTTCCGGAAGCATTTCGCTTACCATGATATCTTCCCATCCGTCGTTGTTGATATCCGCGATATCAGTACCCATGGAATACATGGATATGTGGTTCGTAGCCTGTTTGATCTGTTCTTTGAACGTGCCGTTCTTCTGATTGACGTAGAGATAGTCTCCTTCTGCAAAATCATTGGCAACAAAAATATCGGTGTACCCGTCGTTGTTCAGGTCTGATGTTACCAGACTTAATGAATATCCAAAGGTGTTTGTGATCCCGGCCTGCTTGCCGATCTCGCGGAACTTTCCATTGTCATTCCTGAAGAGCTTATGGCGGCTCAGCGCCGGAGAAAGATTTTTTTGTCGCACCATTTCCGTCAGGGGAAGATCGAAAGAATCCGGACGGCAGGTTATATAGACATCCAGGTCATTGTCGTTGTCCATGTCAAAGAAAGACGCGTGTATAGAATAGCTGGATTCATCCAGTCCATACGCACCTGCCTCTTCTTTGAAAGTAAGGTCGCCCTGATTTACAAACAACAGGTTTTTGCGTTGTTCTTTTGATTCATGCCATCCGCCCTTGCAGACGTAGATGTCCAAAAATCCATCGCTATTAATATCGACCATGGTAACGCCGTTGTTCCATTTGCCATTTCCTTCGACACCTGAGGTTGCGCTGATATCTTTAAACCTGAGGTTGCCCTCGTTGAGATAAAGTTTGTTGGGAACCTCGTTTCCTGTAAAATAAATATCCGGAAGCCCGTCATTATTGATATCGCCAATACCCACACCTCCTCCGTTGTACACGTAAGCAAACAGGTCGAAGTAATTGTTGATGTTTTCATCAACAATGTTTTTAAAGGTTACGCCGCTGTGCGAAGACAATACCTTGTTGAAAACGCGTTGTTCAACGGCGGACGCCGATTCGTCGTTTTGGGATGTTTCGCATGCGCAGAAAATAAATGCGCCAAGGACGAAGTACGACGATCTTTTTCCACAAGAGTTCATTTTCAATTTCAGGGTCGTCATCATGCTGAGATATTATATTTCCGGCTTCTAAATTAACTTATCACCCAAATTGACTCCGGGCACCAGGCAGCGATGAAGAGCGTGCTTCGTAGCCTTCTCCATCTCATTGTTGGGCTTTTCCGTTGTCGTATTTGGCACTTCGTTGTAAGGGGGTCCTTCGCTTTTTCCACCCCTCTTCCTTACGCGCGCGCTCAGGATGACGGGGCTCGAGAGGGGGACATTCCCTCATCTCCTTATCTCCCTGACTTCCATCTTCGCTGCTCCTACGTGTTTCAGATATTTTTCCCATACCGCCCCGGCTACACGCCTTCCAAGTTTTAAGCCCTCAACGTTGTCGGCCTGGATGTGGTATCCTCCTAGCACACGTGAGAGGCCGGCCATGTCCGCTGTTTCTGTAAAGGTCGGGAACTTGAGGACGACAGAGTCGCCTGCATTTTCAGGTTCGGTAAGCGCTCCGGGCACCAGCTTCACTTCTTCTCCGAAATAGTCATCGCCAGTAAAGAGTCGCAAAGTTTCTGCACACGCGCCGCTGACGCTGCTGTGGCCGGAAACATAACTTGGAAAAGGTGGACAAAGGAATGTTTCGGGTGAGTAGGGTCGCCAATCGCTACCCTTCATTTTGATCATACCTTCGTCAGGTCCGCCCCATGCTTTGATCACCTGATCCTGATAGAAGTCGTGTACCAGTGAATAAGGTCTGGCAAAATCATAATACATTTTTGCATCCCAGGCCGCGATGAATGCATCCATGGCTGCAGCCTGCACGAGGAAATACATTTTGACATCCTCATCCAATGTATGCTGATCTCTAACCGAAACCTGTTGTGAAAAGATAAACCAGTGCCCGGCTTGCTGCACGGATTTCGGACCATCGCGCATAAATTCAATCAATGCTTTTTGTTCAGGAGTAAGATTGGCCTGCAGGTCGATCACTTCTTTTACTTCCTTCTTCAGTTGTTCGGAGCCGATGGCTGGCGGCGGTCCAGGTCTGAATTGAGAAGGCGAGCCCAGGGTAAGCGGGGTCACTTTCGACCAATGCGGGGTCAGGCACCTGGGTACAAATCTCCCACCTCTGCCATCTGAAAAATATTTAGGCTGCCATCTGCTGAGATCGGTCAATTGATCGGCGTTGTTGACAGGGGTGTATCGGGTATAATCAGAATAAAGGGTACCATCGGAATTAGTCATGGTGCCCCGCTGATTGGAGCCATCATTAAGGCGGCTTTCAATGACCGATTTTGCAGCAAGGTTGCCGATGCCTATGGGCGAAGTAGGATCGGTTGAGTGATCATCAGGATCAAACCCGAACCCGACCATCTTGCTTCTGAGCAAAAGGGAGTCGGAGAAATAATATTCAAGCAGCGTGCGATAGGCAGCATAGCTGATGGCAATCTCTTTATTTTTTAGAGTATGTTCTATAACCGGCCGTTTTTCAACGGAGGTTAGATAAAATGAAATGGCTTTTTCATCATAGCGGCTCCATGCATCGAAGATGGCAGTCCAGGTGAGCGCCAGCATTCTGGAGGTGATTGTCGGACGCGGGTTAAATTTTTCAGTATCGTTGGCAGTGCAAGCCAAACTTATTTTTCCCCATTGGTAAGCCAGGTTATTTTCACGTCTTGCAATTTGCGCAGGTTCTTTCCTTGAAGCGGATATTGGATTACACGATTGTAAAATAATACTTGCAAGAATGAAAATAATAAAACAACTTTTCATGAGACTGTAGTCAGGGGTTAAAAAAATCAGTCTAAAAGGGGAAAAAGAACCTTAGTCCAACATTCAATATAAAAAATATATTTTTCTATTGAAATGAATTTGGAATAAAGCTCCGCCAAAATTCTACCAATGAATGAATAATAAGGGGTCAGGAAATTTCCCGACCCCTTATTCCAAAATTATGGAAGACTAAAGAATACCAAAATCATCCGCCGCAATCGCCTCCCGCATACCCGCAGTTCTGCGGATAGCCACCCTGCGTTCTATCGATCTGCGCCTGGGGAATTGGCCTGACGATATGGTGATCTTTAATATTTACAGCGCCAAACTGATTGTAGAGTATCACCCTTTGCACCAGAGTGACGGTTCTGGCCAGATCAAACCACCTTAACTGTTCAGCATCCAACTCACGTGCCCGTTCCTCGAGGATAAAATCCAGGGTTACTTCAGCCTGAGTGATTTGCATTGCGGCAACCATCCCCGGCTTAGCCGCCCTTGTTCTAACAACATTAATGTCGTCGGCTGCCGTCGCGAGTTTGCCCTGTTTGAAGCGCGCTTCCGCGCGAAGCAATAAAGCATCGGCCAACCGCATCACGAACCAATCCCGCGATCCGCGTTCCCATTGAATGGTAGGTCTTCTCGGGTCAAAGAATTTATTGACTGTTGGAAATAATCTCTCATTGTAGAAAAACGGATCGGAAGGGTAATAATTCGGATCTGAACTCGGAAGAGTACTGGCGGGATAAGATGCCTTAGTCCTGGTAATCACCGTGTATCGCACTTTAAGTTTTTCATCCGCCAACCACTTGGCGTCTTGTCCCGGTCCTGGGATAAAAAGAGCCGTATCACCAACTGCAAAGCGTTTATTGCCTATATCCGCCACGGTGACCACTGATCCGTCAGCTTTTTTAGCGCCCTTGTCTACGTGAACCTGCTTCCATAATGGTATTCCGTTACCGGATGTGCGGTTATCATTGCTGTACCAAACGTGCTTGAAGGTGTCTTCATACCTTTGATCATTCACCCGCGCCGCGGCCCACACATCTAACATGTACTCTGTAGGTCGGAAACGTTTAAAAGGTCTTCCGTTTGCTATGTCCCGGATCATTCCAGGCTGTACATCATACTCCATTCCGAAATACAAATGGGCGCGGTTGCCGACACCCGTATCTCCACCATTCAATATGAGATCGGTCGAGTATTGTATGGCCCATATAACTTCACTGTTTAGTTGCTTATCCTGGTCCCATAAATCCTTGTGAGATGCAACAAGCGCAAAATTGTAATCATCAATAACGTTTGACAAAAGCGTTTCAGCATTTACAAAATCGTTGGCCGAACCAAACGGCTGATAACCTCTTGTTAAGTAAGCTTGTCCTAAAAGAAACTGCGCTGCTGGTCTCGTTGCCCGGCCATAATTGCTTTGGGTTGCCGGCAGATTTGCGATAGCAAATTCAAGGTCGGGAATAATACCATCTGAATAAATGGTAGCCTGGCTGGTTTTGTTTGCCGTTACCTGGGCGCCGATCGTTTCCTCAAGACTGAAGTGCACATCTCCCCACATCCGCACGAGGTAGAAATAGTAGAACGCCCTTAAAAAGCGCACCTCTGCCTGTCGTTGGGTCTTGACCGCTGCATCCATATCTGTTACCGCCTCTGCGCGATTCAACACAGCGTTTGCCTGGTTAATTCCCTGATATAAAAAGGTCCAGGTTTCACGCAAAATTCCGGCATCGGCATTTAGACCGTTGTCATAACTATTAAATGACTTCCAGCCGCCATCTGCTCCGTTGGTGTGCGTATCCGTACCAAAAATTGTCAGCGAATAAGCGCGCTCATTACTATATATTTCCCGCAGGAAAGAATAGGTGGCATCCACAGCATCTTCGAGACCTGCCGCGGTAGTATAATAACTGCCAGCTGAGACATCAGAAACCAGTTCTTCGTTAAGGAAATCCTTGCAAGCCTGGGTGCTGAACATTATCAGGGCTGTTGCTATTAGTATAGACTTTGCTTTATTGATTGTTTTCATAATAATTTCTTTTTTCGGCCCTTAAAATGTTACGTTAATACCACCCATGTAAAGTATGGAAGAAGGCATTTCTCCAGAAGTAACATTACCCGCTCTTTCCGGATCAAACAATTTGTAACTTGACCAGATGATGGGGTTTTGGGCGGTGAAATAGATCCTCAGCTTCGACATCTTCAATCTATCCAGAATGTTTTCCGGAAGCGTATAGCCGAGGGTAACGTTGCGCAATTTCACAAAGCCACCATCCATATACCGGAGAGCGGTTCCATTTTGGATAAATTCCTGATTTTTGTTTGGCCTTGGATATTCATTGGTGGGATTATCGATCGTCCAGTAATCAACTTGGATATTGTTATATCGTCCCTGCATGGTAGCCTGGTCTGTACTAAAGGCACTGTTGATCATAAAACCAAGGCGATAATAGAAGAAGAAAGAAAAGTCAATGCCCTTGAAGGTTACCTTGTTGTTCAGTCCTCCGTAAGCTTTCGGCACATCGTTACCTAAAACCACTCTATCATTAGTACCATCTATAGCACCATCGTTATTCAGATCTGCAAGTTTTAATTCACCAGGGAACTGGCCATACACTGCAGCTGCATCTTTTTCATTTGCCTGCCAGATGCCGAGCTTTTTATAATCGTAAAAAGCCCTGATCGGTTCGCCGATAAACCAGTTGTTTCCAACATCGTCAATTTTTTCACCGTTTGGTCCTTTAAGAGCAAGGTCAACGATCTTCTCATTTAAACTTGCAAGGTTAAATTCCGCAGTCCATTTTAAACTGTTTGGCATATCGAGAATTGTGGCATTCAAGGTGACCTCAAAACCTTTTGTCTCTGTACCTCCAACGTTTTGCAAAATACTGGCATAGCCCGTAGTGGGCGGAAGCTGGCGCCTTAAAAGCAATGAAACACCTGTTGATGTACGGAAGTAATCGACGTAACCGTTTAGCCTGCCATTGAACAGACCGAAATCCAATCCAACATCAAAAGATTCCGAATACTCCCAACTGAGATCCGGACTGGGTATCTGATCGAGCCTGAAACCTTTGGCATCCGTATTATTCCAATCATAAACGGAAGGGGCCAGGGTGCCCTGTGTCTGATATGGCGCCACGGCAGTATTGCCAACCTTACCGTATGACGCTCTCAATTTGAGTTCGCTGATCTGCCTGGCGTTAGCCAAAAAGGCTTCGTCTTTTATCCTCCAGCCCACTGAAATACCCGGGAACTTATTCCACTTATAGCCCGGTGCAAGTCGTGAAGAACCATCCCACCGCATGCTGGCCTGAAACAGGTATTTGCCTGCAAAAGAATAATTCACACGACCCATAAAGGAAAGCAACCGGTATTGATCATAATCTGAAGGATAGCCCGTAACCGTACCCAGGCCCAGGTTATGCCAAAAGGCTGTTTCATAAGGAAGATTGGCTGCCGCCGCAGAATTGGTGGTAAAGTTTTGCTGGGCAACACTTTGAAGAAAGGTGACGCCTATAGCATGTTGGGAAATTGATTTGTTGTAGGTAAGTAAATTCTCCAGCGTATAGCCAAAGTCCTGGGCCTTTTGAATTGAAGCGTAGGGAGTACCGTTTTTCCGGGTATTGGTGTATTGGCCTTCAAAAATGCCCCGTTCGAAATATTGGTAGTCCTGACCTATCAGGAATTTATATTTGAGGCCTTCGAGGATGTTCGCGTCCAGATAAAGGGATGAAAAAACCCGGTTCACCGTCCGCTCATCCACACGTTTTCCGGGAACCAATTCACTTAAAGGATTAGACCGGATGCCGTCCGATATGGGAAGGAAGATAATTTCACCATCGGCATTATAGGGCATCCCGAGGGGCGTCTGGTTTACAGCTTCCGAAATTACAGAACCGGAGCCCCAGTTCGTCTTGTTGTTCGAAAAGATTGAAGAAATCCCTACCGTGAAGATTTTACTGATTTCATGATCCGCATTGATACGCGCCGTGTATCTTTTAAAATCGGTGCCTTCAATGAGGCCATCTTCTTTAAAATAGCTAAGTCCTACCAACAAAAAAGTTTTATCGCTTCCCGCGGAAACGCTGACCTGTTGATTTAACTGGGCTCCGTTTTGATAGATCAGATCCTGCCAATCTGTTGACAGGCCATTTACCACCGAATTTAATTCCACTGCATCATTAAAAACTGCGGCATCTGCGGGGATCGAAGATCCAACATCGCCCCAGGCAGCCCGCCCGGATTGTCCGTTGGCAGCTACGCGGTTAGCTTCCCGCTTGAGGTCGGCAAACTGCTGCCCATTCATCATCGGGATGAGTTTATAAGGTTGAGTGACACCGTAGGTCCCGGTATAGCTGACGGTTGTTTTTCCAGGTTCACCCCTCTTCGTAGTGATCAGGATCACTCCGTTAGAACCCCTGGATCCATAGACAGCCTGTGATGCAGCATCCTTCAGCACCTCTACTGAGGCGATGTCAGCCGGATTGAAGTCTGATATCGATGACGTCCCCGCGGTCATCGGAATTCCATCTACAACAAAGAGGGGATCATTTGAGGCCGTGAGGGATCTGCGTCCCCGAATAGTGATTCGGGATTCCTGCCCCGGCCTGCCGCCTGTTTGTAATATGTCAACCCCGGCAATTTGTCCTTTCATGGCATCCATTGCATTGCCCGTAGGAATTTTTGTAAGTGCTTCACCCGATATCTGGGAAATTGCTGCAGTTACATCGCGCTTCTCCTGAGTACCATATCCGACAACGACTACTTCCGTCAATGATGTGACATCCGCCGTCATCGTAACATTAATTGTACTCCTGTTGTCGACTAGAATCTCCTGGGTGACATATCCGATAAATGAGATCACCAGGGTGCCGGCAGACTGATCGCCTGATAAATTCAAGGTAAATGAGCCCTCGGCATTTGTGGTCGTTCCATTCGACGAGCCCTTTACCAGGACGTTAACACCAGGCATGCCCACACCCACTTCGTCGCTGATCTTTCCACTGACAATGGTGGCTTGAAGCGAACGTGGGGTGGCTGGTCGCGAGGCAGAAATAGAAAAATCGCGTGAATACCCGCACAAGGCTAAGCTGCACAAGGATATCCACAGGAAAAGTGGTAAAGATCTTCTCATAATTGGTTTGGGTTTTTGGCTATTATATATCAGACGTGCAAAACCACCCCTCACCTTACAGCAAGATTTATTTTTTGATCAAAAAGTGAAATTTTCCAGATTCAAGATGATTCTTTGAGAATTCCTCAAAAAAACGCGGCGAATAGTAACGGATTTTGAAAGATTTGGGATGTGTTATAAGGAGCGCATTTCGCGTGATCCGGCCAAACAGGCGCTAAATGATCAAATAAAAAAGGCCATAGTTTCTGCACCTATAGCCCTCTGAGTGGTTAAAAAAAAATTCTTAAAGTCAGTAGTAAAAAAATTATGCCAACACTTTATAGATCCAGATGGATGTTATCCAGATATTTCTGTAAAATGTTATCGTTTACTGCCCTGACCAGTAATACCTGTTTCGCGTGGTTGTCATAGACCAATTCCATAAACTGGTTTTGGTAACTGTACAATAATACGTTATAGTGGTAATAGCTATTCGTCGCCAGTAAGTCTCCCCCATCCAAAAGCAAACACGCCTGGTCGCCTACTGAAAGATTGTTAAATTGAATTTTGTCCATCATACCCTGCCCCTCAAAATTTCCCCACAAATGATTAACGGGAGGTGCCCCAAGAAGATACCCAGACTGAATAAATTTTTGTGCCAGCAAGGCTTGCTTACCTGGGTAAGGCAATGAAAAATCTAAATTCTTTCTGTACCGCTGATCTATTCAAAAACCCGGATCCTGAAAATTTTAAGGCTAGGCGCGCGTTTTCCTTTCCATAAACAAAGTACTATTTTAGACTTTGCGAATAAGCTGCGATGACAAATTCCATAACCTCACCGACCTTGAATTTTTACCTGCCTTTAAACCTGCATTTTTACCTGCCTTTAAACCTGCATTTTAACCTGCCTTTAAACCTGCATTTTAACCTGCCTTTAGACCTGCAATCAAACCTGCATTCAGACCTGCATTTTCCATGAGAAGAGTACCGCTCTACATCATTATACTCCTGCTGCTTTTACCTTCGTGCAGCAATCGCGCAGGTGGGAGAACGACCATGGTTGTGAAGCCCAAGAACCATCACTGGTGGTTCAGCAAGAAAAAAGATAAGGATAAAAAGAGGACGAAAATGGTGAAAATGCGGAATTAGACTAAAGGCGGCTCGGCAATCCTGATCGTTGATTATAACGTATAGTCGATCCTAACTTAACCCCTTCATAACATTGTCCAGGTTCCGTCTGAAATACAATTTCAAGGGTGTTTGCTGACCCAAATGGGCGGAAACAATCGATCCGAGAAAAATTGTAATAAACAGATTGGTTATGTCGCGGGTAGAACTTGTTTTGGTGATCTCTTTTTTCATGATCGCCTCCAGGGCAAATTTTTCAAGCATCTGATCGAGAGAAAGAATTTCCACGCTGATGATATCTTCTGCTTCCGGAAAAAATAGTTTCTTTTCTTCCGGTTTTACGGGAAATGGTTTGGGCGGTCTTTTTGAGTCGGCTAAATATCCCATGAGGCTTAACATGAGTCCTGGATGATTTTCGCACTCATCGCCGAGTTTATCCAGAAGGAAATAGACGCCATGAAGACCTTCCTTCGGTTTTTGGCGAAGCTCAACCGACCGTGCCAGGCACCAGATCCGCAGGTGATACAACAACACGTCTTCCTTCTGAGGAAAATATTTGAAAAATGTAACTTTCGAGATCTTAACTTTTTCACAAATATCCTCAACATAGATATCCTCGAATGCTTTTTTACCGATAAGTTTGAGGGAATGTTCCAGGACCTGAACCTTTAACCGCGCCGCTTTTTCTTTCCGTAGACTCATGGAAGTATCAACTTTGACTTGAATTAAGAATTTTATGTTGACTTTACCAATGTTAATAATGACAAAACGCCTTTTTCCGCTTTTACTTGTCGTAGTCACAGTTGCCTGTAAAACACCACTATCGAAACAACAACCGGCAAGTGTGGTCGCTGATTCGGCAATAGTCGTTTCTGCTCATCCGCTCGCTTCCAGGATCGGCGCGCATATCTTGAAAACGGGAGGAAATGCCGTTGACGCGGCGGTTGCAACGCAGTTTGCCCTTGCAGTTGTATATCCAGCGGCAGGCAATCTGGGCGGCGGTGGTTTTATGGTCTTTCGAAAACATGATGGGTTTGCCACTTCACTCGACTACCGCGAAAAAGCGCCAGGCCTTTCATTTCGCGATATGTTTCTGGATGAATCGGGACAGGTTAAAAAAGGTTTAAGTGAGAAAGGACATTTATCAAGCGGGGTGCCTGGATCGGTCGCAGGAATGTATGAGGCACACGCGAAGTATGGAACATTGCCATGGAAGGAACTTGTTCAGCCTGCCATCGATCTGGCGAAAAACGGTTTTCCCCTCACCGGGCGACTCGCAAGAAGTCTGACAAACCTTCAGGATACGTTAAAGCGATACAATACGGTAATGCCGGAATTTCTCCTTCGCGAACAATGGAAGGAAGGTGATAACATTTACTGGAAGGATCTTGCTCATACCCTTGAATTGATCCGGGATCACGGATCTTCAGGTTTTTACGAAGGGGAAACTGCAGAAAACATCGTTGCCGAAATGAAACGCGGAAATGGATTGATCACCCTTGAGGATCTGAAAAACTATAAAGCGGTATGGCGCGAACCGCTAAGAGGAACTTACAAGGAATACAATATAATTTCCATGGGGCCACCCTCCAGCGGGGGCATTGCGCTGTTACAATTGTTAAATTCTGTCGAAAATTATTCCTTACAACGGTGGGGCCACAATAAAACTGCAAGCGTGCATCTGATGACGGAGGCGCAACGCAGAGTCTATGCTGACCGCGCTGCCTGGCTCGGCGACCCGGATTTTTTTAAGGTCCCGATCACGGAGTTAGTCGACAAAGCATACAGCGAAAAACGAATGCTCACTTTCAACCCTGATCAGGCAACCTCCAGCAGTGAAGTAAAAGAAGGCAAATTGTTTCTCACGGAGTCGCAGGAAACCACACATCTTTCAATTGTAGACCAACACGGCAATGCAGTGGCAGTAACCACCACGTTAAATGATTCATACGGCTCCGCAGTGGTCGTGGCGGGTTCAGGATTCTTCCTCAATGATGAAATGGATGATTTCAGTGTCAAACCCGGCGAACCCAACATGTATGGCGTAATCGGAGGCGAAGCCAATAAGATCGAACCTCAAAAAAGAATGCTGAGTTCAATGACACCTACCATTGTGGAACGCAACGGAAAATTATTCATAGTGGTCGGCACACCCGGGGGTTCGACGATCATCACCTCGGTGTTCCAGACTATCATCAATGTTGTGGAATTTAATATGACGATGCAGAAAGCTGTTGCGGCAAAACGGATTCACAGTCAGTGGCTGCCAGATGCAATTTCTCCTGAGGAAGGAGCCCTCTCGGCAAAGGACAGCACCAGGCTTGTGAAGATGGGCCATCGGTTTGATGACGGATACTGGGATGGGATCGGACGCGTGGATGCAATTCTTGTCCTTCCCGACGGCAGGCTCGAAGGGGGCGCAGATCCCAGGGGAGATGATACGGCGGTGGGATGGTGAAGGGCGCGTGCGCCACAGGGCCGGGTACCCTGATCTTGTCTCGTAGGACCGCAATCGTCAATCGTGAGTCGTCAATCGTGAGTGACTCGCAGGGCTGAAGGGTGGTCTCATTGAATTTCTATTTTGAATTGTCTGAAAAACTGACAAAAAATCCCAAATGGCGATAATTGTTTCGGGAAATAAGATTAAAGGTAAATAATGAAAAGGGAGAAAAACAATAAGTCGCACTTACTCACGACTGACGACTCACAAGAGATCAACATACTGCAAGAAGAGATAGCAGACACTCACAACTCACCACTGACCACTCACCTTAGAACTTCCTTATCACAAACTCCACCCTCCTGTTCATTCTCCGTGACTCTTCCGTGTCATTGCTGGCGATGGGTTTACTTCCGCCAAAACCTTTTCCGGAAATTCTCCTGGGCTCAATACCTTTCGACTCGAGATATTCTTTCACTTTGTTTACACGCTCCCGTGAAAGTTTGACGTTATCGGCGTGAACTCCCCGGCCATCGGTATGGCCCATAAGTTCAATCCTCACTGTTGGATTCTCTTTCAAGAAATTTACAACAAGATCAAGTTCAGGAAAAGATTCAGGAAGGATATCGGTCTTGGCCTGGGCGAACAAAACGTTTTTCAGGTTTACGGTCGTACCAAGCTCGACAGGCTGGAGCACAAAATTCATTTCAAGGTTCCGCATGTCCAGGTCTTTGATGTCGAGTTTCTCCAGAGTGCTGATATAACCATTTGATTCTATTCTGATGGTATATTGCGATGAAGGAACTCCGATGGAATAACCGTTTTCACCGGATGCAACAGACTGCGGTTCCAATCCCGGGCCCTGAAAAGAAATTTTTGCAGGAATAGTCTCTCCGGTTTTTGCATTAGTGATCTTTCCATGTACTGTCACAACGAGCGTCTCATCGGCTATTTTTTCAATCGCTTTTTGTTCAGCACCGGCTTCAGTGTTCAAAGTCTCCTGAATGGATGTAGTTTTATCAGATGTTTGCTCTGTTCCAATGCTGGCATAAACTATAGTATCCTGAACAGGTTTTTGCTCAGGAGCGGTATATACCCGCAGGTCTCCATAGCCGTCGCTGCTTTTCGTTGTTGTATAGAGCGCAAAACCTATCGCGGGATAAAACCTATAGAACAATTCCCTTCCCTCTGAATTAATCTGCGGCCCAAGGTTTTCAGGACCTGACCAGCGGGTCCAGGTATCATCGAGGCGGGTAGCGGAATAAATATCAAAACTTCCATTTCCTTTTCTGCCATTGCTTGAGAAATAAAGGATTGTTTTGTCTTCGCTGAGCGAAGGGCTCAACTCCTGAAACTGTGTGTTGATGGTACTTCCGAGATTCTTAGGTTCGCTCCATTTGCCCTGATCCTTTACACTCACGTAAATATCGTCCACGCCATGGGTGCCATAACTTTCGGCAGAAAAAATCAGGACAGAATTATCAGCCGAAAGTGAACCACACAGGATACCCGACTTATTCATAAAATAAGGAATGCTGATATTTTCCGGCCGCGACCATCCGGAACCACTATGTTTTGAAACGGCGATCCCTTGTGTCCGGGCAACATTTCCGCTGGAACCGTAATGTCCGTGTAAAAATAACTGGTGCCCCTCAGGAGAAAATCCCGCGACGGCATTGTAAGCTTTGTCATTTAACATTGAACCGCCGTGGACAGGGCTGGACCACGTCGACCCTTCTTTCCGGGAGAACCAGATATCGCCCGGGTCTTTTTTGCCACCGCTGTTCGAGGGATGGTTCCCGATGGTAAAGTACAAGGTCTGACCATCCGGACTCAGCACCGGGTTCTGTTCATCATACGCGGAATTAACAGCGCGAAATTTTTCCTGTATACTTTGCGCCCAAAGCAAGGAGGAGGCGTTCAGAAAAATAAGAGATATAAAAAGACGCATTTATGGGGTACTTACTGTGAAAATTAATCTAACTTTTTATTTAATTATTTGCTAACCCAGGCATTTCCTTTAACGGTAAATCGCCATGGCAGCCTTGCATCTTCACCGGCATACTCGATACCTATTCTTTTACTAGCTACAATGCTCCCTGTAGCGAGTTTCGTGCCGGGATCTTCGATCCAAATCTCGTCATCTAATAAAGATTTTCCATTAAAGCTTCGGCCAATGCCCAAAGCTCTGGTCAGTTTGCCGGGACCGGAGGTAAGATGAAAATCGTTTCTAGTCATAGTTCTCCTGAGCTTCATATGTTCGACGCCTTCAAGAGGTTCGATTGCCCGGATCAACACAGCTTCCGGCGTATCCTCCCGGTTGGTGACGACATTAAAAAGGAAGTGTATACCATAACACATATACACGTACGCAAATCCTCCTTCCTGAAACATGATCGCGTTGCGGTTGGTTTTACGGGCCCCGTAGGCATGACATCCGCGCTCTTTCCACGAATACGCCTCTGTTTCAACAATAGTGCCTCCCGTTACAACCCCATTTACTCTCGTAAAAAGTGCTTTTCCCAGCAGTTCACGTGCGATTTTTACCACATTTGTCCTCTGATAAAAATCCTCATTTAACTTCATTTCAAAGGTTTATTTAACAAAACTTTTTATAAATTTGACCCCTCAGAATACCCCGGCGAATCACGTCAACATACAATAGCCGGAAAGTGTTCTTCACCAGCTTGCGGTTGCATAGCGCTTAAAACTAAAATTATTTACTTATGAAAAAAACCTTTCTGATTATTGCGATGGCTGTGATGTTTGTGGTGGCGGATGCGCAGATTCAAACTCCGGCTGCAAGCCCTGCCGGTTCAGTGTCCAGCACTATTGGCCTTACAGAAGTGAAGATTGAATACTTTCGTCCGCGCTTAAAAGGCCGGAAGATATTTGGCGAAAAAGACGTGATGTATCCCCATGGAACTATGTGGAGAACTGGCGCTAACAGCGGTACAAAGATCTCTTTCTCCGATGATGTCAAAGTAGAAAACATCAACGTACCAAAGGGCGAATACCTCATCTTTACCTGGCCCGGTGCCGGTGAGTGGACGGTGGCCTTGTACAAGGATGTTTCCATCGGCGGAAATACAGACGCTTATGACGCATCTAAGGACGCCGCTAAATTCAAAGTAAAAACGAAAAAACTGGCCGAAAAAGTAGAAACCTTTACAATCAGTATTGATGATATTGCCCCGGACAACAAAACCGGAAAAGTAACCCTGGCCTGGGAGAATACGGCAGTGCCTTTTACGATAACCGTTGATTACGATGCAAAGGTGATGAAGGCCATTGAAGCAAACACAAAAGTAAACCCGGGCAATTACTTCCAGGCTGCCACTTATTATCTTGACAATGGTAAAGACCTGAACAAAGCTTTGGAGTGGATCAATATTGCTGTGGAAAGCAATCCGAACGCATACTGGATTCTTCATCAAAAAGCGAAGATTCAAAAAGCGCTGGGCGACAAGAAGGGAGCCATGCAGACTGCAACGGCTTCCCTGAACAGCGCAAAAAAGGAAAACAACCAGGATTACCAGAACATGAACCAGGAACTTATTAACTCCCTCAAATAAGACCGAAATTCGGACCTAAGCCTAAAAACCACTTACGTTTTGAGTGGTTTTTTTTTATGCTTGTGCAGGATTTTCTACAGCGGCTTTTCTGATTTTTCTTCCTTTTTTTTTCCCTTCGACGGAAACGACATTTCATCCCTCCATTTTCGGTTATAAACTTAACCCTCCTCCAGAAAAGCCGGTCTTTCTAACTTCATTTAAGAGGCATTCAACGGAAGCAGGTGCATTTTGTCGGTATGGCTGGCATGGAAATTTTCATAGCCATCATATATAAAATTCAGCCACACCCGACAAATAGCATACTCCACCTAATTCTATTCAAAATGAATCAAATGAAAACTCTTAAAACCCGCCTGATATCCCTGGAAAAGGATATCAGAGTTGCGGTGATCGGAATTGGCTCTATAGGGAAAGGCCTTGTTTACCAGGTTAATGCCACCCCGGGAATGAAGCCGGTAGCTATTGCGGATATATTTATTAATAAGGCCATTGATTGTGCCAAATGGCTGAATCTGGATTATGAAATCGTCAATACTGTTTCTGACCTGAACTATGCCATTCAACGCGGTAAAGTAGCGGTAACCGACAAAGGCGAACTCATCGCCGGCAGTGGACTTGTTCATGTGATGATCGAATCCTCAAACGCGGTACTTCAGGGTGCTGTTCATGCACTGAAAGCAATTCAGAATCATCAGCACGTGGTGATGATGAATTTTGAAGCAGAAATGATGTATGGACCTGTCTTACTGCGGGCAGCGCAGGAGGAAGGCGTCGTCTATACCTGTGCGGACGGCGACCAGCCCACAGTCATCAAAAGAATGATCGACGACATCGAACTCTGGGGCCTTGACATTGTCATGGCCGGAAATATTAAAAACTATCTCGATCGTTATACCGATCCTATAAAGATCGCACCGGAGGCAGACAAGAGAACCCTCGATCACAAGATGTGTTCCTCTTACACCGATGGCACCAAGCTTTGTGTTGAAATGGCCGTGCTGGCAAACGCAATCAACGGTAAGACTGCAGTTCCCGGAATGTTCGGCCACAGAATGAAACACGTTAATGAAATTTTCAATTATATCAATTTTGATGAGGTTTGGGACCGTAAACATCCACTCGTCGACTATGTTCTCGGAAGTGAACCAAAAGGAGGCGTATTTGTTGTTGCGCATACCGCCGACAAATTCCAGCAATATACTTTTAACTGGTTTCCACCGGATGTAGGACCCGGTCCGTATTTCATTTTTTCAAGACCTTACCACCTGGGGCATATTGAAGCGATGCATTGCGTTGCAGAAGCTTATCTCGACGGCACGGCACGGCTGCAACCTATATACGGCATGCGTACCAACGTTCACACTTATGCGAAACGCGATCTGAAAGCAGGAGAACGGCTGGATGGTATGGGTGGCTTTAACAGCTACGGACTCATTGAAAACCTTGAGGACGATCAGAACAATCCTGGCCTACCTGTTTTATTGAATGACAACCTGAAAATAAAAAGAGACATCGCCAAAGATCAGCGTATCGGTTTGGATGACGTTGAATTCGATGCGCAGGATAGAGCCTTCCAGCTGTATTTTGAAGCGCTGGGCCGGAAATTCGCAACGGAACCGCTGAAAGTAAATTCCCAAGACACAAATCTTCAATACGCATGAGCACAGAATCCACGCCACTCGTAACAGTGGTAATAGCAACTTATAACCGTGCAGAAACTCTAAAATATGCCATCGAAAGTGTTTTATGGCAAACCTATAAAAATTATGAAGTCTGGATCATCGGGGATTATTGTACAGATCACACAGAAAAGATCGTTCGGTCTTTCAGCCACGATCCACGCGTGAACTGGTATAATCTTCCACAAAATTCCGGATATCAAAGCAAACCGAACAACGAGGGTATCCGAAGGGGAAAAGGTGAGTACATCGCTTACCTCAACCACGATGATATCTGGCTGCCAAATCACCTGGAAGATACAGTAGCCCATTTGCAGAAAACCAATGCTGACATAGTTTTTTCCATTATACAATGGGTATATTCTTTTACCAGCTCAAGACCCGACATTCCGCTACTGCCGTCACTGCCTATTCCGCCGGAGGCTACAGCGGTTGTTCACAAAAAATCAATTATAAACAAGATCGGATATTGGAAGAATATCAATGAGACCTATTCCTATCCCCGCGTCGATTTCTTCAGGCAGGCGCAATTCGCGGGGTTAAAATTTGAAATTGTACCATCGCTGACCGGCTTGAAATTTCTTTGGGATGAAAAAAATTATCACGATGTAGGACCGCACCCCATTTACATGGAACGGCTGAAAACTGAAAAGGACTATGCAACCAGGGAACTCACCGGCATGCTTATACGGGCCGAATACACGATCTTCTCCTGGCCAAGAGGAAAAAGGTTGTCGTACCTTCTTTTTAATCCGGTGAGATCGCTTATGCTGAAATGGAAAATCGATCCGGCCTCGCTGCGCTTCTGGCACAAAAAAGGAACCCAGATAAAGATCTGGAGGAAAAAGCATAAGCTAAAAGATTTAGCGGATGACAAACCTGTTAACCAAAACATCCACGTAAAACAATCCGCTACGATTCAAAATTAATTAGAAGGCACTATTGCTCATTCAGATTTCTTACAGCGATAACGATCAGAATAAGAAAAGGCCGGGACGAAGCAGCCAGGAACATCACATCAAAGGGTTCCCTTCTTCATCTCCGCGACGGCGTGATTGGCTGCGCGGGCGGTAATGGCCATAAAGGTCAGTGATGGATTTTGGTTTCCTGTAGAAGACATGCATGCGCCGTCGCTGACAAAAACATTCTGACAAAGATGGAGCTGATTCCATTTATTCAGCATGGAAGTGCGCGCATCCTTGCCCATGCGTACACCGCCCATCTCATGAATATCAAGGCCCGGGGCCTGCTTGCTGTCATTGGGACGGATATTTTTGCATCCTGCTTTTTCCAGCATATCAACACCCGTCGTCAGAAAATCATTTACTATCAATTCATCATTCTCATCATATCCCACAGAGGTGATCAGTTGGGGAATGCCGAACGGATCTTTCCGGTCTTTACTAAGGCGAACATGGTTCTCTTTCTTCGGGATTGTTTCTCCCTGCATCATCATGTAAACACTCCAGCCGCCGGGTGTACTTAATTTTTCCTTCAATTCACCGCCGAGCAGATGTTTACCTTCCGCGCGATTCCATCCCTGGCGTGTGGCACTGAAAAACACCATGTATCCACGTTTAAAATCCATCTCCTGTTTATACACATTTCTGTAGGATGGCATCATCACGGCTGTGGGACGCCGTCCCGAATAATATTGATCTTCAAATCCATCGATGGCGGCATTGATGCTGCCGCGATAATTGTGAAAGGCAATGTAACGCCCGAGTATATCGTGGTCGTTACCCAAACCTTGAGGAAAACGCGAAGACGTTGAGTTCAATAAAATCAGATTCGTGTTTAAGGTGGCGGCGTTGACAAAAATTACCCTTGCAAAATACTCGCGATCTTGCTTTGAGATCGCATCCAGAACGCGGACGCCTATTGCCCTGTTCTTTTTCCCGTCATATATGATCGATTGCACAACCGAATTTGTGCGGATAGTAAGGTTCCCGGTTTTGGTCGCCCACGGAAGGGTTGACGAGTTAGAGCTGAAGTATGCCCCGTACGGACATCCGCGTTCACACAGAGTTCTTGAAAGGCACTGACCCCTTCCCTGCTGAAGGTGAATATCATTTGGCTTTGTCAGATGTGCACACCTGCCAATGACGGCCTGACGGTCTTTGTAATTTTGACTGATAGATTTTTGCAAATGCTTCTCCACACAATTCATCTCGAATGCAGGAAGGGATTCACAATCAGGCAAAGTTTCAAGCCCATCGCGGTTACCGCTGATGCCCGCAAATTTCTCCACATGCGAATACCATGGCGCAAGATCGTCATACCGGATGGGCCAATCGACCGCATACCCATCCCGTAGCGGAGCTTCAAAATCAAACTTGCTCCAGCGCTGCACCTGCCGTGCCCACAACAATGATTTACCTCCTTCCTGGTATCCGCGGATCCAGTCAAAGGGCTTCTCCTGTATATAGGGGTGCTCGTGATCCTTAACAAAAAAGTGTTGCGTGGCGTCTCCATAGGCATAACATCGCCCGACAATCGGATTTGCTTCTTTAATCTCGCGTGGTAATGCACCCCGGAGATTAAAATCCCAGGGATTGTGCATAGCCGTGGGATAATCCTCTTTGTGTTTTACGGGCCGTCCCCGTTCCAGCACCAGTGTTTTTACACCATGCTCGCACAATTCTTTCGCTGCCCATCCCCCGCTGATACCGGAGCCTATGACAATAGCGTCATAGCTGGATTCTTTTTTTGCTTTGCCCTGAAGGTTCATAATAAAGTATATAAGTGATCTGATGCGTTGCCGAAGAGTGCCCGGTTAGTGTAGTTGAGCGGCCCCACTACTCAATCACGTCCAATCCGCAGATTTTTTCCTTAACGAATGATTAGTAATCGGTATTGGTGCGTTTCCGGCTTGCTGATCTTAATTGCGAGCTTCGCGCTTGCGCGCAAACTTAAATTACAAGTCTTGCGATGGAACAGGTCATCCAGGTTTGGCACGCCATGATCGAAAATCAATGTATTTACTTTGCGGCTTTGCGTGATGCATCAGTCGTTATATGGAATGATTAATTCATAACCAGCACAAATTGCAGCCTTGCTATGAATTGGTCATCAAGTCTGACCGCCAACCGCACAAAGAATGAAAAAAAAAGAGAGATCGCCAATCACGTTATCTGTTAATCGGAATTGGGACGTCGTTATTAAGGGTGAAAACCCCTGGAAATGAGCAGAAAATTGACTATATTATATAATTAGGGTGCAGCTATCCACCCTCATTTCATCTAACAGCGCTCTGAAATTGACTTCTAATTTTCATTGAAAGTATCTCCCTGTTTGACATCCCCGGTATCGAAGCCTTTTTTGAACCAGTACATGCGCTGTTCAGAAGTGCCATGTGTAAAGGCGTCGGGCACAACATGACCCTGCGATTGTTTTTGCAGGCGGTCGTCACCAATGGCGTTTGCCGCTGTGAGCGCTTCTTCAATATCTCCCGGTTCGAGTACCTGCTTCATTTCCTGATTGTGGTATGCCCACACTCCCGCATAAAAATCTGCCTGCAGTTCCAGGGCTACACTTAGTTTATTACCCTGCACTTCATTCATCCCCTGACGGGCTTCATGAACTTTGCCCGAAGTGCCCAGCAGGTTCTGTACATGATGGCCTACTTCGTGGGCAACAACATAAGCAAGTGCAAAATCGCCGGCGGCTCCGAATCTTTGCGCAAGCTGGTCAGCGAAACTAAGGTCGATATATACAGACTTATCCAGTGGGCAGTAAAAAGGACCGGTTGCCGCGGTGGCAAATCCACAGCCAGACTGGTCTGATTGCGAAAACAAAACCAACGTTGGTTCCTGGTAGTCGGCATTGAATTCCTGTTCAAACAATGAATTCCAGACATCTTCAGTGTCTTTCAACACGACGCCCACAAATTGTGCGCGTTCATCCTCAGCTTCAGAAGAAGGGTTATTACCTATCGTACCCACATTGATCGTATCGAGCGGATTATTTCCACCAAATAATAACGAGAGTAACAAGATCACGATGCCACCCAGACCTCCGCCTACGGCTAATTTGCCGCCCATGCCTCTCCGGTCTGAAACATTACCACTTCCCTGTCTGCCGCGCCATTGCATAATCGTTTTTTTTGATAAAGAATTCTGATGTGATCTTTTGTTAAATTGTTATGCCATTGTATCCGGCTGTAGTTTCTTTTTAGCACCTGCCTTGCCGCCGCTATAGTCTGATTTACTTTTTTTGATTTATTATTAGGAGAGAAATGAAAATGTCGTTTACACCTGAAAATATCTTACTACTGGGTTCAGTCTTACTTTTCGTAAGCATTATTTCCAGCAAGACCTCTTTCAGGATTGGAATTCCTACCCTGATACTATTCCTCATTATTGGAATGCTGGCGGGATCGGATGGCCCGGGAGGCATATACTTTAATGACCCCGAGATCGCGCAGCTCCTTGGCGTCATAGCACTGACATTTATCCTCTTTTCAGGGGGGCTTGATACCAAATGGGATAGTATAAAACCCATTATCCGAAATGGAATTGCGCTATCTACCATCGGAGTGTTACTCACGGCAGGTCTGGTGGGTATTTTTGCCACCTACGTTTTAGGCTTCAGCATTTACGAAGGTTTGCTGCTGGGAGCCATCGTTTCGTCAACCGATGCCGCGGCTGTGTTCTCCATACTGCGATCTAAAAATATCGGCCTGAAAGGAACTATACGACCACTGCTCGAACTGGAAAGCGGGAGCAATGATCCAATGGCCTATTTTCTGACCATCAGCATGATCTACCTGATCCAGGAACCGGAAGTTTCAGTCTGGTCATTGATCCCGAAATTTTTTGGCGACATGTTGCTTGGTGTTGCATGCGGTTATGTCTTTGGCAAACTGATGGTATGGATCCTCAACAAAATTCAATTGAATATTGATGGATTATATCCGGTATTGGTGCTATCGCTGGTATTTTTTACTTTTTCTTTCAGTGAAAGGATCGGAGGCAACGGTTTCCTGGCTGTCTATATCTCTGCGCTTCTGTTGGGAAACAGTAATTTCATCCATAAGAAAAGTCTGATGCGTTTTTACGACGGCCAGGCTTGGCTGATGCAAATCGTCATGTTCCTAACGCTTGGGTTACTGGTCTATCCAAAACAAATTGTCCCCATCATGGGCGAAGGCATTATGATCTCAGCGTTCCTGATATTATTTGCGCGTCCGGTTGCCGTCTTTATCGCGCTGTCTTACGCCAAGGATATGAACTTCCGGAAAAAACTTTTTATTTCCTGGGTGGGGTTGCGCGGAGCGGCGCCAATTGTATTTGCAACGTATCCACTACTAGCAAATATTGAATACGCCCATACCATCTTTCACCTCGTATTTTTTATTTCCGTATCCTCGGTTCTGTTGCAGGGCACGACCCTGCCTTTTATCGCCCGGTGGCTGCATGTGAATGTCCCTGAAAAAATTAAAAGAAGTTTTCCATTGGACATCGAACTGAGAGAGGATTTAAAATCAGAACTGATTGAAATGGATATACCGGAAGACTCCCCCGCCGTAGGCAAACCGGTGGTGGATCTCAACCTTCCAAAGAGCGCCTTTATCGTACTGATTCACCGCGCTGGAAAATATTTTACCGCCGGTGGCGATACCATCCTCGAGCCAGGCGACCACCTCCTCCTCATGGCTGATTCTAAAGAAACCGTATACAGGATTTACCAGTCATTCGGAGTAAGACCTGAATAGGCCGCAAATAAGGATCCTTCAGAAACATTGGATTCAACGGCGTCATGGCAATTCAATAACAATACGGCAATAGAAAAATAAAAGACTCGTAAACAGATAATTTACCTGAGTAAACTCCGGACAGAAAATACTGAATATTATCCGCGTTAATTGTTTGTGGGTTTGCTGTACTGGCCCCTTTCCTTTCGATAAACATATACTTCCCGGTCGATTTCCTCCAGAAGGTTGTTGTAAAAGGTTTCCGGGTCATCTCTCTCAATAGTGATACCGAAACTGGTTGAATTAACATTATCGATCACGATATCATTATATTTCCTTAAAATACTCATGACCTCCGCCCTTTCATTTTCCTCGCAATAAATTCTGTAGTTTTCCATATTCGTATTTATGTAAGCCCGACAATTGCCGTTGTGTCCAATCACGTTGTGTCAATCATTGGTTATTGGTGTACCCATAAATTTCATTCCCGACGTCTAAAAGACGGCAGTACATGTGGGGACACTTACCTGATCAAGCGGCAGCTTATTCCTGAAGCAGCAGTAAAACACCATAGAATGTGGAACGGCTTCCCATCTGGAAAACCAAAAAACCTGCCGCTAACCTGAATTTCGCAGGCATATTCATTTGTAAGCAATGTGGTCCAAGATCGTTTTTGATTTATCTGATTGACAACCAGTAAATAGAAACATTTGAACTAAACCTATACTTTCACTTAACACGGGCCTAATGAAGAAAATAATCCTGCTATTTAGTATCGTGCTGATGCTGGTGGTGCTCCTGGGTGCTGATATCCGCAGAAAAAAAGAAGCTTCTCTGATGCCAGTGGTAGAAAAAAAACCTTGTTACGGCTACACCATTATTGAATTCGGGAAAGGTACTAATTGCGATGGTGACACCGTAAAACTGGTAAAGTTTAATGGTGGACAGGAACTTGCACGCATCGAACAATAAGTTTCCCTGAACAAACTTTCCTGACCTTCAATCCAAAATCAGCATCACAGGCATGACTTTATAACCAGTGCTTTACAAACTGCGCGGGTCTATGGACATCCTTTGGAATTATTTGAAACCCCATCGCAAGCTGGTTATTTTTTCTCTTCTTCTTGCGGCAGTCAGTCAGGTGTTGACAATGGTTGACCCGCTGATCTTTGGTAAGATCATTGACGAATACGCCACCAATCCAAATAATTTAAGTGAAAGCGATCTGATGAAGGGTGTTTCCTTCTGGCTTGTTATTGCGGTGGTAGTGGCTTTGCTGGCAAGAGCAGCAAAATCATTTCAGGAATACGTCACCCGTATGGTCGTACAGAAATTCGGGATGCAGGTATTTAACGACGGTCTGAAACACACCTTGCGTCTGTCTTTTCAGGAGTACGAAGAACAACGCAGTGGTGAAACGATGGCTATTCTCCAAAAGGTCAGGACCGATACCGAACGATTTATCAACGCCTTTATCAACATCGTGTTTTCTTCGGTGGTGGGAATCGCGTTCCTACTTTGGTATGCCATCACAAAACACTGGGCGTTGATACCCGTATTTTTCGTGGGAGTATTCATATTGGGCGGACTCACCGGCCTGTTCAGCAAAAAGATCAAAACCATTCAGCGTGCGGTGAATCGGGAAACTGTAAGGATGTCAGGATCCATTACAGAATCCCTGCGGAACATCGAACTGGTTAAAAGCCTCGGACTTACGTTTCCGGAGATCAAGCGCCTGAGGGAACAAACACTGAAAATCTTCACCCTTGAAATGCAAAAGGTAAAACGGGTTCGATCATTATCTTTTTTACAGGGAAGCACCCTGAGTCTTTTAAAGCATTCAATCTTATTCACGCTGCTTTGGCTCATATTCAGGAATGTGTTGTCAACCGGTGAGCTGATCAGCATGCAATTTATTTCCACCGCGATTTTTGTTCCCCTCCAGGATCTCGGCAATATTATTCTTCAATACAGGGAAGCGGAATCATCGCTTCTGATTTTCGACAGGCTTCTGAAAAAACCAATTGAACAACGGCCGGAGGAACCGGTGGATATCGGACCACTTGAGGAACTTAGATTTGAAAATGTAGTCTTCCGCCATAAAAGCGCTAATCAGAACGCTATTGACGGAATCAGTTTTAAGGTAGAGAAAGGAAAAACCATTGCCTTTGTCGGGCCATCAGGTTCAGGAAAATCAACGCTTGTGAAGCTACTGGTGGGATTATATCTTCCTGTTGGCGGCCAAATCTATTTCAACAGTGTTCCTTCTCAATACATTCGCTATAATGAAATGCGCAGGCAAATTGGCTTTGTCACGCAGGATACCCAATTATTTGCGGGCACCATTCGGGAAAATATGCTTTTTGTAAAGCCGGATGCAACCGATGAAGAGATCATTGATGCGCTGCAAAAAGCTTCTGCCAAACAACTGTTGACACGCACAGGAAAAGGTATCCATTCGCTATTGGGAGAAGGAGGACTAAAATTATCAGGGGGAGAAAGGCAACGCATTGCCATAGCCAGAGCATTGCTGCGAAATCCGCGACTATTAATTTTTGACGAAGCAACCTCTTCGCTGGATTCATTGACCGAAGAAACGATCACTGACACAATCAGAACTATTTCCGCCAGGCGCGAACAGATCACGATCTTAATTGCACACAGGCTCTCGACTATCATGCATGCCGACGAGATCATGGTCCTGGAGAA
>JBBDXJ010000126.1:0-5303 GCA_040902445.1 Cyclobacteriaceae bacterium
AATCTATGAACAATGAACTAAGTCAGGCAACCGCACGAGCTAACTCACCACTCACAACTCACAACTCACCTTACCAGCTCCAAAACCTCCTCCGCATCCGGTGTATCATTATGGTGCCACATTCCCTTCACGGTGCCATCTATCCATAAAGTAATTCCCGGATTAGATCGGACGATAGTTTTCAACACCGTGGCATCCGCAAAATAATATGGTACTGCCAGCTGATGCTCGTGCCTGAATGCTTCAAACTGGTTTGCACCCGAGGCTGTTAATACCATCATGTCTATTTTTCCATCAAGATCTTTTGAAAGCTTTAAAATCTTATCAATGTTGTCAACCGACGCTTTCGATGCATCGTAAATCACAAAAAACAATTTCACACCTTGAAACGTTTGTTGCGTGACATCCTCACCATCCATGCTCGTGACCGCATAATCCGTGATCTTCGCCTGAGTTTTATCCTCATTGAGTTGGATGACGCTCACATACTTGTATTGAGTTGTATCCATCAGGTACTTTTCGGACCGGATCTCTTCTCCATCATCCTTGCGCATGAACACATATTCAAATACGGGTTGCTCTTCCGGTTGCATTTGTGTCGGGATATGGTTACCGATCCGGTAGGCACGGAAATCAATAAAAGGTAAATGTCGTATGGCGTAAATTCCCAGCGAAAGCCAAAGAACGGTGGCCGCACCGACAACCAAATGTCCTTCCCGGGTACGCAACAGGGGAACGTAAGTTTTTCTGTACCAGAACAAATGCAGTACCGGGATCATCAGGATAACATCCTTGATGAAAGACTGCCAGGGGGTAAGTTTGATGGCATCGCCAAAACATCCGCAGTCTGTCACCTTGTTAAAGTAGGCCGAATAAAAAGTGAGGAATGTGAAAAATATCATCAGCAAGAGCAGGAGCACAGCTGTGACATTCATCCTGTAATAGATCAGAACTGCCACGCCTAGTACGATCTCCAGGATGATCATGATCATACCGATTTCCAGGGCAAAGGGAACGAAGGCGCTGAAAAAGGACCCGAAATCTTCGGCAAAAACACCGAAGTATTCTTCCATTTTGATCCTGGTACCTATAGGGTCGTTAAGTTTGATCAGGCCGGAAAAAATAAAAAGGCCCCCGACAAAAAACCTGGAGATCTGATCTGCAATTTTTTTAAACATCATTCTTTCAATTTTATCAATGCAAAAACGGAATAATTAATCATATCCTGATAATTGGCTTTAACGCCCTCGCTTACCAGCGTCTTTCCTGCGTTATCTTCAATTTGTTTTACGCGCAACAACTTCATCAAAATAATATCGGTGATGGAAGTAACGCGCATCTCGCGCCAGGCTTCACCATAATCGTGATTTTTACTTTGAAGCAGGTCAAAGGTTTCATTTACCGCCTCATCATATAATTTTTCCAGTTCCTCGAATTTAGAGTCAATTTTTTCTGTATCAGTCAGTTCGATCTGGATCATGGCGATCAGGCAATAATTAATGATCCCAATAAATTCGTCTTTTATAGAGTCGCCGATTTTTTGTGATCCTTTTTCCTGAATACTCCGGATGCGCTGGGCTTTGATGAAAATCTGGTCGGTGATAGAAGAGAGTCGCAGTATTCTCCAGGCGGTTCCGTAGTCGCGTGTTTTCTTTTCAAACAATGTTTTGCAGGTGGCAATTACCTCTCTATATTCGATTGCAGTTTTTCCGGCCATAAAATTTTAGCGGTGCAAAATACACCATTTTCAACAAACAAAACACTGAACATCAACGGAAGGCTTATTGATTTAGGCATCCCAAAGGTTATGGGAGTTTTGAATGTTACTCCCGACAGTTTTTATGACGGAGGGCAGTTCTTGTCGGAGTCATCTATCCTTGAACATGCCGAAAAAATGCTATCAGAGGGGGCAGATTTTATTGACGTGGGTGGATATTCCTCCCGACCCGGGGCTGCGGATATCTCACCTGCCGAAGAAAAAGAGCGGAGTGTGAAAGCTATTTCATCAATTGTCAGGAATTTTCCCGGGACGATTATTTCTATAGATACTTTCAGAAGCAGTGTAGCCGAGGCCGCAGTTGACGCAGGCGCTTCAATGGTCAACGATATTTCAGGCGGAAATCCCGACCAGGAAATGTTTCAAACGGTTTCGCGCTTGAAGGTCCCTTACATCCTGATGCATATGAAGGGAAATCCTCAGACCATGGACGGCCTGACCCAATACACCAATTTAATGAAGGAGTTGATTGATTACTTTCATGAAAAAATTCATGCGATCCGGCCGTTTGAAGTGAAAGATATTATTATTGACCCGGGTTTCGGTTTTTCAAAGACTCTAGAACAGAATTTCAATATCCTTAACAACCTGGAAAAACTTTCTATTCTGGGCAAACCTGTTCTGGTCGGGCTGTCGCGTAAATCGATGATCTGGAAAACGCTGGAAGTTCAACCCACCGGAGCCCTGAATGGTACGACGGCTTTAAATACTATGGCGCTTCTTAAAGGCGCGGATATTCTACGTGTGCATGATGTCAGGGAAGCAAGGGAAGTAATTAAACTTTTTACTTCCCTGCAGGTTAATGTGAGCAGGTGATGTGATATCTTTAGAACTAACGGTTGTTATTTGGTATTTTTGTGTGCAATGATCTTTGTTTTTAAAATAGGATTTCTTGAAGTAAGCTGGGTCGATATCATTGATATAAGTCTGGTGAGCATTTTACTTTTTCAGGTATACAAACTGATAAGGGGAAGTATTGCGGTGAATATCTTCCTGGGCATCCTCGCCTTGTATTTGATCTACCTCATCGTGCGCGCTGCCGAAATGGAGTTGCTTGCAACCATCCTGGGTCAGTTTATGGGCGTGGGCGTCCTGGCCATGATCATTCTTTTCCAACCGGAAATCAGAAAGTTTTTGCTGGTGATAGGCCGTGGCACAGAGTTCAGGGAAAATTTTTTTAAGACTGTTTCGAACTGGCGAAATACTTACCACGATGATTTTGATATCCAGCATGTAATTGAAGCGGCTAAGACTTTAAAGGCTTCCAAAACCGGGGCGCTTATTGTCTTTTCAAGAGATGTTGAATTGAGGTTTTACATTGAGACGGGGGATGCTCTCAATGCCGAAGTTACGCGACGGCTTTTGCTCGCCATCTTTAATAAGAGCAGTCCGCTCCATGATGGCGCGGTGATCATATACAAAGGTCGTATAAAAGCGGCGCGCTGTATCTTGCCTGTAAGCGAAAATGACCATCTGCCAACGCATTTTGGGTTAAGACACCGCGCTGCTGTCGGTATGTCTGAAAACACGGATACACTTGTGATGGCAATTTCCGAAGAAACCGGAAGATTGATACTGGCGCGCAATGGAATCTACCTGAGGGCGTTAAAGCTTAGTCAGGTCGAGCAAAAGATCCTCGACTATCTTCACAACACCGAGGCTGGCAACTGGCAGGATATTCCCGAAGAACAGACAGCAGAGAGCTGATCAGGTCTAATAGGCATGGTATTTGATTGAATCCACGGGCACCATGCCGGTGAACCCATGGAGTTTCGTGGGTTACAATTTGAATTGAAAAATCATAAAGGGAATAATCCGGGGATGCTCAAGAAGGGAAACTGACCCTGGAGTTGAATGCCTCGCGGTCTGGGTCAACTAAAATGCACTTGGGAAACATTAAAGCTTAATGTATCGTACATTCACGGTGTTATTTTACAAATGATGTATTATGACAATGATTGAAGCAAGTCCAGTAAAATTTTATCTGGCGAAATTTTTCTTTTTGGCGTTTGCCTTCATCCAGTGGTTGGTGGCTGCTATCCTGCTCGTTCAGTTCAGCTTTAGCAACAAGAATTTTTTTATTTCGCTCATCTTTATTACGCTGGGGCTTATCTTTTTTTATATCTTTTTGATCGTGAATGATAAGGTAAAGAGAGTGGCTGTTGGGAAAAATAAAATTGTCATCATTGAGGGTGATAAGAATTCCAGGTTCAGCTGGCCGGAGGTGAAGTCTTTAAAGATCATTCCCTTTTTTAATCTGTATAAGTTAAAACTCCGCGGTAAGAAAAATTTCATCTATTTTTTCCCTGCGAAAAATATCGACCCGGCATTTGGTTTGATGGCCACGGATACTTCAAAAATGGGCGAGATTGTGGCTAAAAAGAAAAAAGAGTTTGGCATTAAATAATGTGGAAAAATAAAACCCACGTTGCGGAATTGGTCTTCTACACCCCTTCAATTTCACTCTAAAACCCCTAACTCACGACCCACTTCTGTAAAAGCCCTGATCGCGGCATCAAGGTGGCCCCTGTCATGGGCTGCCGAAATTTGAACACGGATCCTGGCCTGTCCTTTGGCGACAACAGGGTAAAAGAACCCTACTACATAGATGCCTTTTTCCAACAAACGGTCAGCAAACGTTTGAGCCAGCGGGGCATCGTACAGCATTATCGGGACGATGGGATGTTCGCCCGGCCTGATATCAAAGCCTGCATCTGTCATTTTTTCGCGGAAGTATCTGGTATTTTGTTCAAGCTTATCCCGCAGGGCTGTTGTTTCCGAAAGCATGTTAAACACTTCAATGGAAGCGCCGACGATAGAAGGTGCCAGGGTGTTGGAAAACAGATACGGACGTGACCGTTGACGAAGCATTTCAACAATTTCTTTTTTTGCGGCGGTAAACCCACCTGATGCTCCGCCCAGAGCTTTTCCGAGCGTTCCCGTTATTATGTCCACCCTCTCGATGACACCCCGGTATTCCGGAACGCCCCGCCCGGTTTTTCCGATGAACCCGGTAGCGTGCGATTCATCGGTCATGACCAATGCCTCGGCTTCATCGGCGAGGTCACAGATCTCGTCTAATTTTGCAATAGTGCCATCCATAGAAAAAGCGCCATCAGTCACCACTATGATCTGTTTGGCGCCCGCAGATTTTGCGTCGGACAATTGTTTTCTGAGGTCAGCCATATCGTTGTGTTTGTAGCGATAACGCATGGCTTTGCACAACCTCACGCCATCAATGATTGACGCGTGATTCAATTCGTCGGAGACTATCGCATCTTCAGGGCCAAGCAGTGGTTCAAACACTCCTCCATTAGCATCGAAGGCTGCCGCGTACAGAATGGTGTCTTCCATTTGTAAAAAGTCGGATATTTTTTTTTCAAGTTCTTTGTGAATATCCTGCGTACCGCAAATAAACCTGACGGAAGACAATCCATATCCGTGGGTATCGATAGCCCGCTTGGCAGCCTCTATCACACGGGGGTGAGCGGAAAGTCCAAGGTAATTGTTTGCGCAAAAATTTATC